>NZ_JAUBVE010000185.1:0-1709 GCF_036705715.1 Microcoleus sp. AT3-D2
GAGTCGTTATCGGAATCGTCGTCGCCGTTATGGTCTGCGTTGTAATTTGTTATCAGCAATTTATAATTATGAGTTAGCTCTAGGGGGATTAAATTGAAAACCTTCTATTATAGCACAATACGGTTCAGTTAAGGCTATGCAGTGCTTAAAACAATAAATACAGGAGGATTCCTTATGATTCCAGTACCTCTGTGTTTAACTTGTTTAGACCGAAATTTTGAGACAGGTTTTTTCACGACTCTGGGGTTGTTTCTCTGAACCCTTTCAGGTAGAACTTGATCGAGAATCTCCAAAGTTAACCAATTGAAAAAAAGGGAAGTTCCTGTGGTTGTAACCGCTGAAATTTGGGCAGAGCGCGACGAATAACTCGTAGTGTTCCAGTAAAAGAAAGACGCAAGGGTGAAACGCCTGCGCTGCTTGCTGCTTGAAAAATTAATGACCGTACAGCTCTTCGGTCCTAGTAGTAAACCATAAATTTCTTGTACCACCTCTTTGGGTCTTTGAGAACGAATATGAGTTTTTCGTCCTAATAAATGTACTTTCAGTTCATCAATCGTATTCTCAACTTCCCAACGTTGATGATATTCACAGGCAAGCAACTGGGCAGGAAATTTTTCTGCTTCCAATAAGCTCGTAATTAAACGATATCTAATTTGTGCTTCTGGGCGTTCGGGATGCTCAATTGTGTACTCAATTACTCTTACTTGTATTGGCTGAAATCCTTTTTTTCTTAATTTGCCTGATGGATAAATCTTTCCTCAAATATGAACCATCATCTAATTGTGTTTCGTTTAAGAATTTAACGTTGGATGGAATTCGCCCCACATACTCACAACCTTTACTGACTGTGGCTTCTACCATCGCGTAAGAATGTAAACCTCTATCCCACATCAATAACATTCCCTCTGCCACTGAGCGTAACAATTTTAACGCTCTTACTCTTTCTCCCATTTTATATGGACACATTAAGGCATCAAAGATTAAATGTGTTCCTGCCTCTACTAAAATTACTAATCTAGCTTTGGGGAACGCTGCTCTCGTACCCGGACGGCTACCCGGACGACCAAAAACCCTGGCATTTTCATCACCCAGACGGAATATCTAAGCAGGTTCCATCTATCACTACGACCCGGAGTTCGTTGATAAAAGCTCCTACTGTTTCAACTGTAGCCATTGGTCGCACTAATGAATGAAACAACTGTCTCATCACGCCTGCTCCTAATCTTTGTCTGAGTAATTGCCGATTTACAGGGAAACCGCCAATATTTATCAATTTTCACCCATGCTTCATTAAGACCATCAATTAAATTTTTTAAGACATCCCGCATTGAATCTTTAGACCACAGACTCATGGCGATTACCAGGCACACTACCAGTTGTGCTGGTAGGGCGCGCTGACGTTTTTCTTCAACATGTGTTTTCGCAATAGCTTGTTCAATTGCACTGGCTGGAATTGCTATCTCTATGGCCTTGAATATTTCCTTACTTGGGATTTTGGGAGATACTAATGAGAATTCTTTGAGAGGCACGCTAACTTGCTCTCCTTTTGTGGACACCATACCTAATTTACCACGGTTTGAGCCTTAACTGAACCGTATTGGATTATAGCATAGATTTTTTTTGCAAGAGGTCTAATGTTTATTGCGGAGCATTCTTTCAAAATAATCAAGATTTAATTGATTGGAGTAATAGCCAAAAATTGCTACATC
>NZ_JAUBVE010000186.1:0-1695 GCF_036705715.1 Microcoleus sp. AT3-D2
ATTGCCCAGGAGTCAGGTTAAAATGATCGAGCAATGGGTAAGACAAGAATTAGAAAAAACTGACTTAGGAGATCCAAGAAGGACAAATAGATTCATGAAAATTGTCTCTAATTTAAGCAATAAACCAGAATCTAGTGTACCTGAAGCGAGTGGTACATGGGCGGAAACTAAGGCTACTTACGATTTCTGGGATTCACCATACATCAAACCAGCTCAGCTTAGGAAAGGACACGTAGATGCGACAGTAGAAAGAATCAAAAATCATCAAATTGTCTTGGCAATACAAGATACAACCGAATTAAATTACACTACTCATAAAGCAGTTAAAGGAGTCGGATATCTTGATAGTAAATATGCAAGTGGATTGAAAGTACATTCTACTTTGGCCGCCACAACAGAAGGGCTACCATTAGGAATTATCGACCAATATGTCTGGGCAAGAGCGCCAAAATCTTTAGGTAAAGCTGCTAAACGTTCTCAAAAATCAACTGAAGAAAAAGAAAGTCAAAGATGGCTTGATGCTTTAAAAAACACGTTATATATCATCCCTAATTCGCAAAAAGTAGTCACAATTGCCGATCGAGAAGCAGACTTTTATGACTTATTTGCCTGCGCCAACCGTGAGAAAGCAGATTTTTTGATTCGAGCTACTCAAAACAGATGTTTAGAGTTTTCATCCAACCATCTTAAAGCAGAGATGGAGTTAGTCGAACCGCAAGCCACGATGACTGTTGAATTAAAGCGCAACCCGACTCGACCATCACGAGTAGCAACTTTAACTATTCGGTATAAAACCTTAACTATTCAACCCCCTAAAAATCGGGCTAAACAAGAGAAATTAAGTCCGCTCGAACTGCAAGTTATTTTAGTAAGAGAATCATCAGCACCATCGGAGGCAGAAGCAATTGAGTGGTGGCTGTTAACAACTTTACCTATTACTTGTATTGAGGATGTGACTACTTATGTGAGTTGGTATAGTTATCGTTGGTTGATTGAGCGTTATCATTATGTATTAAAAAGTGGTTGTGGAATTGAGAAGCTGCAATTAGAAACAGCAGAGAGGTTGGAAATGGCTCTAGCTACTTATTCGATAGTAGCTTGGCGTTTGCTTTATATTACTCATCTGGCTCGCAGCGCGCCTGATGCCAGTTGTGAAATTATGTTATCACATCGAGAATGGCAGGCTCTTTATGCAACAATTTATCACAAAAGTTATCCTCATTCTTCCCCGCCAACTTTAGGGGAAGCTGTTGGTTGGATTGCCAAATTTGGAGGTTTTTTAGGACGAAAACATGATGGTTTTCCAGGAGTTAAGACTTTGTGGCGTGGCTTGAGAAGATTGGATGATATTATGACGGGTTGGCTACTATTTAATCAACTGAAAACAACTTGAATTTGTATATTTTCAGGGTGAAATAGCTGCGCTCGCAAATTGTGTCGCTCCTATCAACGATAATTTTGGTAAACCGCCGTGAGCCAATGGCAGAAAAACATTTTATTCTATTGGTTCAAAATGTGCGTTCGGGAAAAACCCCGAACGCACTTGAGCCAACTCATTGAAAGACGGAGATATCAATGAAAACTCGAATCAGGATAATTCGTATTCGATCGTCCGCGAGATCCCCCATATCCCCTACACAAGTAGTTACTTTTGTCAACTTTCTTGTTAATAAAGATGTTTATAAAGCATAGCTT
>NZ_JAUBVE010000187.1:0-1687 GCF_036705715.1 Microcoleus sp. AT3-D2
TCTTTCGCTCGAAACGCTATATGTTATTCTACCACAAATATAGTCTGTATACTTACGCCGAGCTGTACTAGGTATTTGGGAGCAATTCTCCTACCTGCTTAACCCATAATAATACTCAGGGCTATTTCATTCTAAATAATTCCTTGAGTGTGTTAAGACCAAAGCCAGCAAGTCGTTGAGCTTGAGCCATATTCTGAAATCCATACTCTCGATATAAATTGAGTGCAAAATTACGCGCCGTTACCCAGATTTGCACGCTTTGGGGTAGTTCTAATGCGTGAAGCATCTTCTACGCGGGGTCACATCCCGTACATAATGCACTTTATTCTCTACTCCCCAATAACTACGGATTCTTTCTCCAAAAGCTTCTGCTGTATCAACAAATGAAGCTATATAATAGCGGGTTTCTGTGGCATACTCGATGATGTTGGCACGATATACTTGTCGTTCTGATTCAACTCTAATCAAGGTCTTGAGTCCCGGAAATTTAGGAATGTCTGTCAAATCCTGTGTAATACTCACTGTCCTTTTTTCAATACGACCATGACCTTTGTTGATTTTTTGAGCGCTCTGTTGTGATTTAAAACAGCCTTTGACTGCTTTTAGTAATCCAGATTGGTTGCCCTTGAGCGCACCCACGTAATCATTCTCACTGTCAACGATCACCTGAAGTGTTTTTTTTGGGTGCTAATGGCATCCCCCGGCAAAAACCACGCCCTTGACTGCCATCTGTTCGATAAATGCAGGAATTGCTGTGATTTCGTTTGTTTTTGAATCCACCTCATAAAGTTCGAGAATCAAGCCCCGCTCAACAATGTAGGCGCTAACCAGCATAATAGCTGGATGTGAATCCACATGCGGGATCATCGCTGATTGCCTCATATGAACCTCTTACTACTTTACCGTCCATAGCGATTGTTTCTCTTGGCAATGGTTGAACGCCAAAAAAACGGGATAAGCAGGCTGAATAACTCTGATACTCTGTCCGCATTCTTGGTGCGTCGAATCGTACTATAAGAAGGAATTCGTCCCTTTGGTGGTTGAAAAAGTTTTACTAATTCGGCTTTGTGCGCTTTGAGCCAATCCCCAATTGCAAGAAAACCTTTGTTCCCGGCAGCAACTGCAACGCCGTGAACATAGCAAGACAGAGTGCCTGCTGATGGCGCTTTCCAGTGCCGCAACGAGTATCAATCAAGTCAGAGAAGGCTTCAACAATTGCAAGTTGGGTCATTACTCAAAACAATTTGAAGGAATATAGCTTCAGCTTATCACCCTTCTCTCAAGAATGAAATAGCCCTGTAATAATACTAGTATGATGGACTCCTTTCACTCTCTCAATTGCCCTAAAACCCATGCCATTGACATACATTTTTAGATACTCTCTTTTAACTTCCTGTGCATACCCTTGATGGGATTGATAGGAATCTATGAATTGCCTACCACAATCAAAACATATATGATTCTGTTTACCTGCTTTATGCCCATTCTTATTAATACGAGTAGACTTGCATTCAGGACATTCGATGGACTTTAATTTGCTGTTCATTGTTTTTCGTCAACTTTGCTCTCGATCGCTATATCATACATCAATTCAGCAACGCCCAATATCGTTCAGGTAGGCGAGAATATTTTGGGAGAAAAAGAACTTGATGCTCCGTTTCCTCTACCAGTTCTCGGATGGCTGTTT
>NZ_JAUBVE010000188.1:0-1686 GCF_036705715.1 Microcoleus sp. AT3-D2
TATGCCTCTCAAAAATTCCACATCGTCTTGAGCATTTTGATATGATACATTCGCACTCACTCGCAAACAACACATTTATTTCTACATAGGGACTGATTTGTGTGTGAGGACGCACTGATAATAACTTGGCTTGTTTCTCTGTTAAAGGCAAGTCTCCTAAAATAGTTTTTAGCTGGCGGGTGCGTCCGGCAGTGGTGTTTGTTGTTGATTCGATAAAAAAACTCCTACTTTTGGCATAACTTGAGTCAGCATTTGTTGTCGCACAGCTTCCTCAATACCAGCCAGAGTTGTCAGTTTTTCTTTTGGGGTATCCTCGTACAGGATTTGGGCGATCGCTTGAATATGCTGATTTATGGTTTGTTCTTGCTCAGGTGTCATGGCTTTATTTCAAAAATAGATTAGTGTTATAATATCACACTATCAATTCGCTCACTTGCAAAGGTGACATGCTCCCCTTTAATCGCTAAGAGCGATCGCATTGTTGAGCGCACTGATATGAAGCCAAAATATCTATAGCTAGAGATTACGGGAACGGCAATGATTCTTAATGTTGACATTGCTTACAATCTTTTGAGCCAATGATCGAAGCGTGGCACTGGAATTTTTGTCGATGATTTTGGGACTGCCTATGATACTTTTAACAACCGGAAAAATTTTCCGGTGAAGTCGCTCAAAATTGATCGCTCATTTGTCCGCGATTTAGCCAGCGCTCCGAGCGATCGCGGAATTGCCAAAGCCATAGTTGCAATCCCAGATGGCTTAAATCTAAGCATAATTGCCGAAGGAATGCAAACCCCAGCCAAATGGGAATAGTTACAAGCGAGCGCCTAGGAAATCGGGCAGCGTTATCTGTTGAGGAAGCCTGCCATTGCTGAGTTTGCTATTTATTTAATCCGACATCCTCAATTGTTGTCTACCACTATGTGGGATCATCAATCCTCCCTCATGAAAGCGCGCAAAAGTCTTATAATTAATTTAATGCTCGTGTAGCTCAAATGACTAATTTTTTTTACGAAATAATATAAAAGTGTTTGGACAAGGCACCCAGACGATGATGTTTGCTCATGGATTTGGGTGCGATCAAAATATGTGGCGTTTCGTAACAGGGGCCTTCGAGAAGGATTACAAAATTATCCTATTTGATTATGTAGGTTCGGGACAGTCTGATATTAGTGCCTACAGTTATGAACGGTACAGCGACCTCAATGGCTATGTTCAGGATGTCCTCAATATCTGTGAAGAATTGGTCTTGACTGATGTGATTTTTGTCGGTCATTCTGTCAGCAGTATGATCGGCCTTCTCTCCTCCATTCAAACTCCTAATTACTTTAATCGCCTGATTTTTGTAGGGCCTTCACCCTGCTATATCAATGATTTACCAAATTATTACGGAGGGTTTGAGCGCAAAGATATTGAGGATCTCCTCGATATCATGGAGAAAAATTACATTGGTTGGGCAAGCTTTCTGGCGCCAATGGCGATGCAGAATCAGGAGCGTCCTGAGTTAAGTGAGGAACTGGAGACAAGTTTTTGCTCTACCGATCCAGTGATTGCAAGTCGCTTTGCCGAGGTAACTTTTTACTCTGACAATCGCAGTGATTTACCCAAGGTATAGTCATTTCAAATAAGTATGAGACACTCTTTATGCACAATAAGCACGAATAACTTCATCAAGAGATGTGTTAG
>NZ_JAUBVE010000189.1:0-1657 GCF_036705715.1 Microcoleus sp. AT3-D2
CTACTCGTTGTGGTACAGCCACTCCTTCTTTGCTTCCTGACGCTAATAATTGTTCTGATGATTCTGACTTGTTGACTACTGCCTAATTTTATTCTTTGATTTTGGGGGTGGTTTTTCGTCTTCTTTATACCCCTGAACGCTTACGTCGATTGTTTGAGCCAGGATTGTTTACTTATTCCGTAATTTTCCATGTCTTCCCATCCGTTACCTCCAGCTATTATCGCTAACAAAGCAATCACTATAATATCTTTAAGTAAGTGGTGTTTAGTGCGGTCAACTCTTGGATCTGGTAGATCATCAAAATAACTCAACAAACCCCCTTCTAGTTCTTGCATAGAAATAGGTTGAGGCGGGGTTTTTATGTTTTTTAATTTAGCAATCGCAACAACGGGTTAAAATCCTTTAGTCATAGAGTATTCATTCCTATTTTCTACTGAGCTTGAGAGTTGTTATAGAATCTCTCGGACAAACCGGGCAGCTATAATACTGCACCCTCTTTTTGGGGTCTGTTACCTTTGATACCAAATTAGATGCGCTTACCCTGAGGCTTATAGAGAGAATCTATAATTTTTTCGGTGTGTTTTCGGGCTGCGTTTAATAGTCCTAAGTCCGTCGGATAACTAATATCGGCTGGAGCGCAAGTCGCATCAAGGATTAATTTTCCGCGATTTTTCGGCAAATTGCTTTCTGCTTCTAACTTTTTTTTTTCTGATTCGGAGTCAGCGGTTTCGCGTATTCTCTTCACCATTTCTTGATTGATTTTGTTAACTATATCGACACTTATTCTTTGTCGAAAATGAACCAATAACGATGGGTCGAAAGGCGCTTCATTGCTGTAGGATGATTGACCGATAAAGTATTGCAGGTAAGGGTTTTCTCGGATTTGTTCCACCGTCTCTCGATCGCTAATTCCCAATTTTTCCTTAATAATTAATGCCCCCAACGCCAGCCGAAATGATTTAGCCGGGGGTCCCATTTCTGTCACGAAGTTTTGAGCATATTCTGCTTCAAATTCTGACCACGGAATTATTTGGGTCATGATCACCCAACGATTATCTGCTGCCAACGCGCATCCGTTGGGCAGTTCAAAGTCTGCTGCTGGGCTTGGGGCTTGCTCAACTTTTCGGTACACGATCGCAGGTGGTGATGCACGGGTTTTGAGCCATTTTACCAGCAATGCTTGCTTTTGACTACCCCAGCCGCGCTGACAAACCCATAAAACATCTAGTTTTTCTCTTTATTCAGCAAGCCCTAAGTAGGGCTTACTGAATAAGTCCAAAAAACTCAAAAAAGTTCGATCACGCTATTGCTCGCCTACGCTCAACTTAAGTTTTTCTTTTGGTTGTAATACCAGGACATAATTTTTGATAATCTTTGCCTTCTTTCCAGTTGTTATTAATAAAAATTGACACACAAAAAGCCACAATAACCGCAATAACCCTGCCACAAGGTTCATGACTAAAAAAGGAATTGCAATCGTTGTTTGGGATGTATTATCGAGTTTAGCCATCACTCGATCGAGATTAAATCTTCTTTTTGCTTGACCAAATTTTCCTTCTATAGCCTGACGGGCTTTTTCATATTAGACCTCTTGCGAAAGTGCGCTCTTTCTAGGTAAAATAAAAGAAAAAATTAGCTTAATAATATGAACTACGAA
>NZ_JAUBVE010000190.1:0-1622 GCF_036705715.1 Microcoleus sp. AT3-D2
CATAAGTTAGGGTGAATCCGACTTCTAAACTCTAAACCTAAACCCTGCCTACTGTCTAGAACGAAATAGCCCTGCGTTTAATCGTGACTAGCAGCGCGGCGGTGCTGGAAGTGCGCGGTTCAATTCACAAGCTGTTTTATGCGGAGTTGCCGAAGGGTAAATATGCCAATATGCACGCCGAAATATTTGAGTTTCACCTAAATATGGACAAAATTAAACAGGTGAAGTTTGAAACGGGTGAGGCGAAAAGAGGCAATTTCACTACTTATGCAATCCGTTTTCTCGACGAACAAAATGAGGCTGCTTTGAGCGCGTTTTTGCAGTGGGGAAAGCCGGGGGAATACGAACCAGGACAGGTGGAAAATTGGCATGAATTGAAGGAAAAATACGGGGAAGTTTGGGAACCCGCACCTGTTGAGGCGCTTTAAAACTTAGGTTTTTCCACCTTTAAATTGCAGATAGGGGGCGGGTAGGATGCCCAACCCCTACTCCCCACAAGCAGAACATTTATTTTTGTGCAACAGGCATCTTGCCTGTTTAGGAAAATGGTATAAAATATGATGTTTAACTGATTAGTTGTCTAATTTTTGAATTAATGAACCGCAGAGGTCGCAGAGAACGCCAAGAAGAGAGAAAGAGAAAGTTAGTTGTTTGAATGTAATTGGGTATGAAGGGAATTTGGAGTTTTTGTCTGGTTTTGGCGATACTGCTGTGGGGTGGCGTTGCGAGAGCGGGGGTTTTGGGCGATCGCATATCAAGTTTTCCCAATTGGGAAAGCAAGCCTCCTATCGCTGTAGCTAAGGGAGATTTGGTATATCCAGACTGGATGGCGGGGAATTGGAATGTTTCTAGCACTTTGGTAGATTTAGCCGCTCCTTTAGCGCCAAATATTGTCACGCCAGGATTTGAAAGCAACCGCCAGTATTTGCAGCAGCCGATATTATTTAAAGTGCGCTTTCAACCTGAAAAAAATCTTGGGTTAATTTATAATTATACCTTTAAAAAGGCTCAAAAGATTGTAGCCGATCGCACTTTTAACGGTTTGAACATTGCCAAGGCTTATTTAGGCGATCGTGGCGTACTTTCGGTGAAAGTCGATCCGACCAATCCCAACCGCCAAATTACTGTTTTGAAAGGGGAACGCCAATTAATTTCGATTGTTACCAGTCGGGGAACTGAGACGCCGAATCCTCGGGAGTTTGTGTCTACAGAGATTTCTCAGCAGATTTTTCGGGGAGAGTCTGATATTTATTTAAATGAGGTGGAGACAACAACGGCTTATCGAGTTGTTGGAGGCGGGAAAAATGGCGATTCTGCGGATAAAAGAATTGAGGCCGATCAGGTGACAGCGATTTATTTGTCGCCGCAAGACCCGGATTATTTTGCTGCTGGCGGGCATCCTGTGGCTTTGTACCGATATCGGTTGGAGTTGGTGCGGACATAATTACATTGTCATCTCGATCGGTCTAGCGATCGGCTTTTTTTGCCCCTCTCTCTCCTTTCATCAGCTTTCCTAATCACAGTCATCAGTTTAACTGTCGCTACACCCCTTTACAAACCTTAACGATAGGCGTAATAATATAAACATCATCCGAACATTGACAACCAAATACAGCAATCAT
>NZ_JAUBVE010000191.1:0-1617 GCF_036705715.1 Microcoleus sp. AT3-D2
GTCCGTGAGTATATTTTTGCCAACCTTCACAAGGATGCCATTATCTAGACTACATAGATGATATTTTTTGTCAATGCCTAAGTCCTAGATCTGTATTTCTGTAAAAAATTTCTGCTACCGCTTTTAAGTGGGCTTTTAGCTGTTGTTGGTCTGATGGTGTCATTTTATTTGCCTCATCTTTATTTAACGATTTTACTAGCTTTTTCATTTTATCTCTTTTTTGACACATTTGCCAAAGTGAGATGCACCCTAGCGGTTATGATAGCTCTCCAGGCTGCATGCCTTGACAATGCCGGGGATATTTAAGTTTTTAGCAATTATGTATTGGTTGCGGAAGTGAACCAGTTCGTTGAAGCTGGGAAAGTCATTTCGCAGTAGTTTGATCGCGACGGGTTGCTGATCGCAAGAGCGAATACCACGATAAACTAGAGTTCTATTGCCTGCGTATATTTGCTCGTTTATGTGATATCCTAGAAAAAAATTTGTGATGTTAGTCATATCTACGTATTCCTACTGCTTCTGTCAAGTCTGAAGCTTCTGAGAGTTACTATCTACTATTTTCGCTCGCTCTGCTTTAGTATTCAGTGAATTACATTTTTCTTAATATATTTTGGAGAGAGAGCTATGAAAGCAAGAGTTTAAAACAATACTTTAATTGTTTATCTAAGAGCTGTTTATAGTTGAGTTAATACTAAGTAGGGCTTGCTGAATAAGTAAGGGAAAAGTCCCATCGGGATTGACCATCTATTCAAGCTCGCTCGGACATAAGTTTGTTTTGTCTCAACTTGGCTAACTTATAACTTTTAATAATAACCAACTTGTAAACAGGTGTTATTTTCGATTCTTGGCAAAAAACGACACAAAAAACCTGTCTAAGCCAGGTAGAAAGATTCATGACCAAAAAAGTAATAGCAATCTTCTGTCTCTGAAGTATTAGCAAGTTTTGTCATCACGCGAGCGAGGCTAAATCTTCGTTTCGAGACTCCAAACTTTCCCTCAATTGAACTCCGAATTTTCTCATCTTCTAGAGCCTGCTTCTTTTTTTCTTTGCTGACATTTGCAGGGGGTCTTCCTAAAGGTGGTCCGCTGATTCTAATACCTCTTTCTCTACACCAAGCTCGGTTCTAAGAGTGTCCGATAAATGCGGTCAACATGAACCGATTCAGGATAAGAGCCTGTAAATTTATAATAAGCTTCTATTTGTGCTTTGAAGTCTCCAGACTCGTTAAAGTTATCCCAACTGAGCCGGTCTAAAAATACGTATCTCTCAAAGTAACTCGCCGATATTTTTGCTCCAAACTCTACGGGTTTTCCTGCTTTTCCTCTCACAATTGGACGGAGATGTGGTTGGCTTAAACTGACAATTCTGTCTGAAATACTCTGTTTTTTATGTTCAGCTAGCCAGTGTTGTTGGCGATAGACTTCAGTCACGACTAGTAACATCTTATATTGCCTTTTATTCAGACTCCCTAGGTCAGCACCTAACTCCTTGAGCTGTTCAATGTGAGATAAGTTTCTTTTGATGTACTGGAGTTGCTTTGGGAGCATCCCGGTTTTGTAAATATCCGAATAAGCGTAAAATAGTTAAAATCAATAAAAGCGTCAAAAAAAGTCGAA
>NZ_JAUBVE010000192.1:0-1601 GCF_036705715.1 Microcoleus sp. AT3-D2
TTTTAAACCATCCTAATCTTCCTTCAGTCTTGTCTTATGGTACTTTGGCTGCTTAAAAACTGTCCGGAGTATTGTTAGTGTAGAACAGTTATAGTTAACTTGGGAAAAATGGATGCAAATGTTGTTGCCTCTATCAAACTCATTGCTTTTGAGCGTTCGAGTCGGGCTGCACCTGAGTATCAATCGAGATCCTTTTTGCCGATCGCACAACTCGGAACTCTTCTCGAAGTGTATAATCTAGGAGCAAACTACTATTATTTGAGCTGGCAAATAAACATTACATGAGTCCGGGAGGTGAAAATACTCATAAACTCGCTTGTATCAGAGCTGCTACGTGCTGAAGAGTCTCTATAATATACTATGGTTTTTTGCCATTACCTACTTGATGACTAATGAGTAATGACTGAGGACTACTTACTAATAACGAACAATCTATGAAAATTGTCTTTTTTGGCACTCCCGATTTTGCTGTTCCTACTTTATCCAGTTTGCTAAGTCACCCAGAATTTGAGGTTGTGGGTGTGGTGACTCAGCCGGACAAACGCCGGGGAAGAGGGAATCAATTGATGTTTTCACCTGTAAAAGATGTGGCTTTAAATCACAGTCTCCCGGTTTGGCAGCCACGCCGAATTAAGAAGGATGCGGAAACGCTTGCTAAGTTGCGGGAAGCGGAGGCGGATGTGTTTGTGGTGGTGGCTTACGGCCAAATTCTGTCTCAAGAAATTCTGGATATTCCTAGTTTGGGTTGCGTTAACGTTCACGGTTCAATTTTGCCGAAGTATCGCGGTGCCGCGCCGATTCAGCGCTGTCTTTTTGACGGGGAAAAGACAACAGGAATTACTACTATGCTGATGGATGCTGGGATGGATACTGGGGCGATGCTGTTGAAGGCTTTTGCTGGTATTTCGCTGTTGGATAATGCTGATTCTTTGGCGGATAGGTTGGCGGAAGTTGGGGCGGATTTGTTGGTGGAAACTTTGGTGAAATTGAGAGACGACCAAATTGAAGCTGTTGTTCAAGATGATGCTGAGGCGACTTACGCACCGATGATTAAGAGTGCGGATTATGTGCTGGATTGGTCGAAAAGTGCGATCGACCTTCACAATCAAGTTAGGGGCTTTTTCCCGGATTGCACGACGACTTTTCGCGGCAATTCTCTGAAGGTGATAGCTACTGTGCCCGTCGGGCCGGAATATTGGCTGCAAATGCCAGCGGATTTGAGAGTTTTGGAACGCGAATGGCCTGTTTTAGCCCAGTTGTCGGGCGCCAATGGGGAAGTTGTCAAGGTTGTAAAGGGCTTGGGGGCGATCGTCCAAACCGGTGATGGTTTATTATTGTTGCGGGAGGTGCAGTTGGCGGGGAAAAAGGTGCAGTCTGGGGTGGATTTTGCCAATGGAACTCGTTTAGTTGTAGGGGAATTTTTTGGGAATGCGGGAGTTACAGATTAGATAGAATCTCGAAGGGTTTGTGATATGAGATCTGAGGAAGAAAAGATATGTAATTTGATAGTCCAGTATAGTTTATAAGCAGGGCTATTTCATTCTAAACAGCTTCTTCAAAACGTCTAGACCATAGCCCGCGAGCCGTTGTGCCTGTGCCAT
>NZ_JAUBVE010000193.1:0-1576 GCF_036705715.1 Microcoleus sp. AT3-D2
TCTTCGTAGTTCATATTATTAAGCTAATTTTTTCTTTTATTTTACCTAGAAAGAGCGCACTTTCGCAAGAGGTCTAGCGAATCGCGGAACAAAAAAGCGAGTAAAATTATCACTAAAGAACAAAGCCGAGATTTTTTGCGTCAAATCAGTAATAAAACTAAACAGAAAAAAGCACAAACCGCCGATCGCCCTTTATCCCCCAAATCCCGCTACCCAACTACAAATTACCAATAGCCATGAATATAAACTTTTCTCGTTACGACACCTTAACCACCTTGCTAGCAGGAACTACCGCAGCCTTAACCATAGTCATCAGTCAGCCCGCGATCGCCAAAACGCCCCAAGAAGTCGCCAGCATTGCCGGGCCGCTGACAGTACAAATTAACAGTTCCCTCGGAGACGGTTCTGGCGTAATTATTGCCAAAACAGGTAAAACTTACACAGTTTTAACAGTCAACCACGTCGTAGAAAAAGCAGACGTTAAATACACCGTTCGCACCTCTAAAGGCAAAAACTATCAAGCAACTGCAGTCACCCGCTTGCAAACCGCCGAAACTGACCCGGATTTAGCCGTAGTCAAATTTGAAAGCCCCGAAGAATATCCAGTGGCGACGATCGCCGATTCCGATCAAGCCGTCATCGGCACTCAAATCTTCGTTTACGGCTATCCCGCTACGGGCGGACTTTTCGGCGCCGAACGAGAACCAGAACTCTCTCCCGGACTCGTTACCAGCCGCCCGGGCAACCGCCCGGAAGGTTACACTTTGCGGTATCAGGCAGTAACTTGGAGCGGTATGAGTGGCGGCCCAGTTTTTGACTCCGAAGGCCGAGTCATCGGTTTACACGGACAAGGGGAATTCGGTTTCGCGCAAACGAGTTCCGGCGAAGTCGCCCCAATTAAAACCGGATTTAACGCAGCAGTTCCCATCAATACATTTATCGCGAAGCTAGTGGCGGCGGGAATCAACAAATCCGAGTTGAAAGTAGACAATACTCCCGCAACGATCGGCCCGGTATCCACCGCCAATCCGCAAGACGCCCAAGCCTATTATTTTCGAGGACTTTCGCTGTTAGATCAAGGAGATGCTTCGGGGGCTTTGGAGGCGATCGCCGATTTCAACAGAGCACTCGCTTTCAAGCCCCAATATACCCCTGAATTGTATTTTAATATCGGTAATGCCCGCACTTTATACGTCGCCCTACTAGATCCCGCATTGGACAACGGCCGCTATCCAAACCCTATTGGAGCATACACGGAGGCGATCAAAGCCAATCCCGGTTTTGCCGACGCCTACTACAACAGAGCTTTAGCTTACCTTGTAAAAAAAGA
The DNA here is from genome assembly GCF_036705715.1 of Microcoleus sp. AT3-D2. Classification (NCBI taxonomy): domain Bacteria; kingdom Bacillati; phylum Cyanobacteriota; class Cyanophyceae; order Oscillatoriales; family Microcoleaceae; genus Microcoleus; species Microcoleus sp. AT3-D2. The sequence continues at coordinate 1,331 of NZ_JAUBVE010000193.1, forward strand.
CAAACCCAAAGCAATTGCCGACTTTCAAAAAGCAGCAGAACTTTACAAGCAAGGCGGCAGAACAAGTGCCTATCAAGACGCGCTCAACCGAATCAAAAAATTGCAGGAGAATTAGAAGTTAAGAATTAAGAATTAAAACGATCGATCGCCCTAAATCCGCAAATTATCCCTACCCAACTACAAATTACCAATAGCCATGAATATAAACTTTTCTCGTTACGACACCTTAACCACCTTGCTAGCAGG
>NZ_JAUBVE010000194.1:0-1536 GCF_036705715.1 Microcoleus sp. AT3-D2
ACTTTTGTTACCTCTGTGGAAAAAATCCTGAAAGAATTTGGAGAAAACTATGTAATTAATTTTGTCTAGCTACTTATATATCTAGTACATGGCTAGACATGAAAATCCCCCTGTTAAGGGGGATGGGATTGAGCCGTCAGATTGTCAGGCAGCGGCTAAATTTTCCGCAGGTCACAGAAGAGCATTGAGATTATCCGACCGCCCTTGTGTTTTTCGCGCTCTTGCCAGTCAACCTTGTAACTGATGCTCGTGTGAATCTCAGTGATGCGACCGTGCCAGTTATAGCTGGAATCCTCCGGTTTGTTACCAGCCACTTTGTCTCCCACTCTGAAAGCCTTGAGTGGATCTGAACAGGGGATGCCCGTGAGTAGTTCTGTCAATTTTTGCTTGTCGGAATCCGAGAGTTTGGAGAAAGAATTGCAAAAATCCAAAATAGTTGGGTTTAGTGCTCCAGCATCTCCAGCAGCTTGCTGTGCAAGGATTGTTTGCTCCAGCGGTGCTCCAGCAGTAATCTCTTGCTGGATCACTGCTGGAGGAGATTTCTTTGCTGTGTCTACCGCTGGAGATGCTGGAGCACTTTTTCCACTTTTTTCTGATTTGTGTTTTGTGAGGCCGATGTAGTAAAAATCTCCCATCGTCCGCTCAGATTCAAAACCCCGTTCTGTGTGGCGATATTTTTCCAAGTTGGGGACTAACTCACTCAACCGGGCAAAGAGCTGGTTGATAGCTTTTACAGGAGTATCCCGCCCTGGTAACTCGTTCCAAACTCGTTTCTCCTTGCCTTCTCGGTCATACTCAACCTCAAGGGTTCCCGTTTCTATATACCAGTCCACTAAGTCAAACCAAGCGTCTTTTGCATAAAGGCGATCGCCTTTACCGACCTCATACCCCCTGTCTCGCATGAACTGCCACAAATGGTTTGACTTTTCTTGAGCTTCCCGTAGAGCGGCGTCACCAGAACCATAATCAATGCCCTCAGCCAATATTGCTGGAATCCGCGCCAGCATCATGTTGAGCATGACGGGTGCAACGTGCTTAAGGACAAAATCTTTGTCGCTCTTTAAGCGAGGCTCTGCCTCCAACTGACCTTTACTGGTATCGGCTCCGACTGCGTAAGTTTTTTTGAAACTAACAATGCAATATCGACTCCTGATTGCTTCAGCGTCGCTGCTGATAGATGGCACGGCATTGCAGTTAGCTAAAAACGTAGCTTGAGGCTCATAAGGATACTCCCCGCGCCCTTTATGTTCGATGGTGAGTTCATCCCCGGTGATGAATTGCTTGAGGCTTTGCAGCTTGTCCAGTTTCACTGCGTCCGAGTTTTCACTCGACCAATTGCACAGGGAATTCTCTAAACCAGCGAGAGGAAACTTCCGACCGGTGTCGTAAATCTGAAAATCCTTGAGAGTTTTGCCTGTCACGCCTCGCCCCAGAACCATAAGAAGCGCAATCCGCAAAGTATAGTCATTTCAAATAAGTATGAGACACTCTTTATGCACAATAAGCACGAATAACTTCATCAAGAGATGTGTTAGG
>NZ_JAUBVE010000011.1:0-67993 GCF_036705715.1 Microcoleus sp. AT3-D2
TTTTAAAAGTTTTTTTAGTTATTTAGTAATGCACAAATTTAGGTGTTTGTCAAATTAATTTAGATGCGTTTACCCTGCCACAAATATGACTTTTATGAACTCAAGGTTATGACTTTTATGAAGTCAAAATTATGAATATATGAATTGACTTTGAGAGCGGCTTATTTAATAATCTTGGCATCTGAGATTTTACGCGGAGATTTTTTATGGCTTTAAAACCCGATCCGTCAGAACAGCGGCGATTAATTGGCGACAATACATCCGAAGTCGTTACTTTGTCGATCGCAGATGCAACTAATTTTCCTTTGGGAGGTTGGATGCTCGGAGGTGACGATCTAGTCACCGGCTCAACAACTAATGATTTGATATTTGGCAATGAAGGGGAAGATCTTATCAGCGGGGAGTTGGGCAACGATTCTTTATTTGGGGGAAAAGGAATAGATCTACTTGATGGAAATGAGGGAAATGACTCTCTCAGCGGCGGTCAAGATGCAGATTTGCTTACGGGTGATGCGGGAAACGATATTCTCTTGGGCGGTAGAGGCAATGATTTCTTAGCCAGCGGTAACGGAAATGACACTCTGGTGGGAGGTTTGGGTCGCGACTTTTTAGCCGCCTTGAATGAAAATAATTCAATCAAAATCGGGGGCAGCAACTTGTACGTCCTCCAAGCAGAACCCGGAGTTACAGATGTCAATAATGCCGATGCTATTGCCGGTTTCAGAGTAGGTGCCGATCGAATTGGATTGGCAGGCGGTTTGACTGCTAGCGATGTAGACTTGCAATACGTGACAAACGTGACACTCTTATTGGGGTTTGATGCACCAGAAAGTTTCAATCAAGTTTTCGCGCCCGGTGTATTCGATCCTCAACCGATACAGAGTCAAGGCACTCTAATTAAAGTTAGGAATTCCGGCGACATAGTAGGCTTTGTGGCAAATGTAAGTGTGGCTGAGATTCAAGGGAGTATTATCTCTGCTCAGGGATTCTAAGCTGTAGAATGCGCTGCAAAGCCTCCTCCAAAAGCTTAAATCCAAGATTGGACAGAGAAATAGTAATCTGCAACCAGCGGTACAACAATTCTACCGCTCAATCGCTAGCTGCTGTTTCCAATTTCTCTCCAATCCTGGGTTCCGTACCATTTAACAGCCGCTGAATATTGCTCCGATGTCGCACAATTACAAATACGCCGCCCGCAAGTCCAAACAATACATAAGCCAGCGGCTGATGTAAAGCAAACATCAATCCAGGAACGCTAATTGCCCCGATAATCGAACTTAAAGAAACAATTCGCGACACCGCAAATACTATCCCGAAAATTCCGAAAGTTCCCAAACCAACTGGCCAGTACAAACCAAGCAAAACTCCCAAACTCGTAGCCACAGATTTACCGCCGGTAAACCCCAGCCAGATTGATTTGCTGTGCCCCAAAACAGCAGAGAAACCCGCCAAAGTTGCCATCCAAGGGATAACAGTTGCAGTATTTTCTAAACCTGCTGCGGTTGCTAGCTGGCTGGTAAAAGTGAGAGAGTAAATGTAGCGGATTAGGACGATCGCACCTACCCCCTTCAACACATCAACCAACAACACCCCCAACCCCGGCCACTTCCCCAAAGTTCTCAGTACGTTAGTCGCACCCGTCGAGCCCGAACCAACCTCTCGAATATCAATTCCCAGCATCCATTTCCCCAAGGTGTACCCAGTCGGAATCGAGCCCAGCAGATAAGCTGCTATTAACAGTGCGCCATTTAAAATTATCCAGCTAGCCATTTTTTAATTTGAGATTTCGTGTACTTTTAAAATTTGCAACCTTTCCCTTAGCATAATTAGCAATTAGCAATTACTAATTAGCAATTACCAATTACCAATTACCAATTACCCAATCAAAAATCCTTAGCAGCCATCAAAGTTTGCGGATCGGCAGCAAAGGCGAGCCATAACGGAAATTGCAGGATTGACAAACTAATTAAATCCTCAGTTTCATCAATGACAATTAGTGGCAATTTGCCATCTTTAACCAGTCGATCGGCTTTTTGAGCCAAAGCCTCCGCAGACTCAAACATAATAATTCCCCTTTCCGGGCCAAAATCGCTGCGAGTAATGCCCAAACAGTCCTGCAAACCCCGGCGCCACTCTCCCAAACGTTCGGGACTGTTCGCGAGCACCAAAGTCCGCACCCGTCCACCGTAGACGCTTCTGAGTACAGAAATAATTGTCGAAGTAATCAAGATATTTTGCAAGCGCGAACCCATAGTCCGCAAAGCACCCCTTCCTCCTTGGGTGAAAAACCAGTTAGAAACTCGTTCCGCGTGGATGGGTTCAAAAGTGCGGCGAAGTTGCCAAGGCGGGCCGTAGTAGTCGGGGACAGTGCGGTATTGATCGAGGGTGCGGCGAATTTGTTTGGCTTGTTCTTGAAATCCCTGTTCGGCAAATTTGGGATTTACCGGTGCTGAGGATTGAGACTCCTCAGCAGCAGTTCGCTGTGGTGTCTCTTGCACTGGCGGTGTCAAATCTAAGAGTTCGGCGGTAGCGGCCAAATCCTGCAAACTGCCTACTAAATAGTCTTTGAAACCCTGGACTCGAATTGCTAAATCTTGGGAAACGCCGGCAAAAGTGGTTCGCATTTCCTTTTGAATTCGATCGCGCCGGCGTTCTAGTTTTTCTACTTCGATTTGTAGCGCTTGTTTGCGCTGATCTAGTTGAATCAAGCCGTCTTGTACCAAACGCCCGATCGATGCTTGAGCCTGCCCCAACGCTTCTATAGCATTGGCTTTGTCGGCTTCCAAGGCGGCAATTTTTTCAGTCAAAGCTTGTTCTTGCTGCTGCAATTCTTTGACTCTCAGGGCCAACTGTTCGGTAACATTTTCTGGGATGGGCGTTACCGTTTCTGCGGTTGCTGTTGGCTGGGAGTCTGTGGGAAGCTCGATTTGAGCGATCGGACTTTCTGATTCGCCATCGTCGGTGTTGGGCCCAATTTGGGCGAGTGCGCCTGCTTCGTCCACGAATTGGGCGATTTCGGCATCTTCCTCGTCCAGAGGCGGGTCTGTTTCTGCCGGGAGTTGGGCTGGCAGTTCTTTTTCGTCGATCCACAAATCTTGTGTTTGAGATAGAACTTGGTACTCCGTCTCATTCACGGGTAAATCGGCTTCGCCGTCACCGCTTGGGGCGGCTGGTTGTGGTTGCGGTTCTTGGGTTGGAGATTCGTCTGAATTCATGGGAAATTTTGTTCGGCGTAGGGCACGGAAAAGTTAAAAATTAAAAATTAACAACTTTTTTTTTAGTCTTGACGGGGACAGCGCTGTTCTAAGCAGGTCTGTAGCATTTTACGATCGAACAGAACCGGCAGAAAGTGAATGCTGTTAATTTCTTTGAAATAGAACAAAATCGGCACAGCGGGCCAAAATATCCGCCAATTTTGCCATTCTCGGTAAGGAAAGCGGCGGATTAAGTTGGACGATCGATAAATGTCCAAATCGGTTGGGGTAAATTGTAGCCGGATGGTGGCGGCTTGGTACATCAGAAACAAGCCGAACAGCGAAAGTGGCAAACTCGCCCACTTCTGCACGAACAGCAGCGGTAGGGCCGCCAGTACCAGGACTAGGGGAATCGCATAACTCGGGGCGAGTTCGATCGTACTTGTCGGCGCAGTCGAAGAGGCTGTTGTACTCACGGGTTTAAATCAAGGGTAGTAAACTAATGTTGCCAATTATTCATATTTTATCCGTTTCTTAGCTTACAAGCCTTGGAGTACGCTAGAGCCCGTCCCCTGAAACATCAGCCATGTCATCAAAAAGTTAAAAATAAAAATAGCCAGTAAAGCCGTCACCACCGCCGTAGTAGTCGATTGACCGACGCCTTTTGCCCCGCCGGTGGTTGTCAAACCCCAGCTAGTGCCGATTACAGCAATCAAGCCACCGAATACAACAGCCTTAATTGCCGCGCTGCAAATATCCCACAGACTCAGGAAATTGCGGACTGATTCTAAAAACACGCTTTGAGAGATGCCGTACATCGTCGTAGCAATCAGCAGTCCGCCCGCGATGCCGGTGACGAGACACATGATGGTTAAAATTGGCAGCATCAAGCAGCAAGCCAGGACGCGGGGAATTACTAAATAGTCGATCGGGTCTGTTCTGAGCATCAGCAGGGCATCTATCTGTTCTGTTACCTGCATCGTGCCAATTTCCGCTGCAAAAGCCGAACCTACCCGTCCCGTCACGATTACGGCTGTTAAAACGGGACCGAGTTCGCGCGTCAAAGACAAAGCCAAAACGCCACCGACGACATTGCCGGCACCGAGGTTAATAAACTCCCTCGCTACCTGAATAGTAAATACCATGCCGACAAAACCCGCAGTCAGCAAAGCAATCAGCAGAGATTCCGGGCCGACTGCTGCCATTTGGTCGAGGGTGTTGCGGCGGTGAATTTTGCCCTTCAGCAAGTGCAGCATGACTTGGCCGCCCAATAAAGCTGCTGCCAGCAACCGCTGACTCCACAAACTGAGGCTCGAAGATGTAGTGGTGCTCAAGGGGATTTCGAGTATAGAACAACTGCCAAAAATGAAATCTATCTACAAATCTTAAACAAGTTTTTTCTATAACATTTAAGATTTCTGACAGAACCGGCCACTGAGGGCGATCGCTGCCTATCGTAGAAAAGGACAAGTTTTGTTTGCTTGTACCTTTCGGCAGTTTAGCTGAATTTACTGACTCTTATGAGCATTTTTCCCAATTTTCTTCGCTCTGTACTGCTGACGGGCCTGTTGAGCTTTGTCGCCCCCTTATTGTTAATCGGCGGGGGATTGACTAGCTTTTCGCTGATCGGCTTCGTGCCTGCTCTCCAAGGAGTTGGTCGTTCTGGAGAAGACCTGATTTTGCAGTTCTTAGCTACTTTCGGCAGTGGCTGTCCCCTCCAGGGTTTTTTCGTAATCGGTCTAACTTTTAGTTTGGTTGGTGCTTTGTTTGATACCTACGCTTCTTATCAGCATTCGCGGTGGAGTTAATCGAACCTTCGATTTTAGATTTTAGATGGGAATTCCTGGCTCGAATCTAAAATCTAAAATTGCTGGGTTCGGGTTGGATCGGATACCCGTACCTGGGATGATTTTACAAGACCTATCGCGAATGTTCGGAAATGCGATCGGCCTTTTTGCGGAAAACCGAATTCCCCAGTTTCGGGAGCTGGAATATATTAAATACAAGTTGAGTCAAGTGTTTCTCAACCCCTAAAAACTTCAGAAAAAACTTCAGATAGTCGAGGTATTAGTTATGGCACTTATTCGTTGGGAACCTTTGCGGGAAATGGACTCCTTGCAACGAGAAATGAATCGGTTGTTTGATAGCTTGACACCGGCAACCGATCGCGCATCTAACGGTGTTGCTTTTGTACCCCCCGCCGAACTCGATGAAACTCCCGAATCCATCCACCTTAAGTTAGAAATTCCGGGCATGGAAGCTCAGGATTTAGACGTACAAGTCACAGCCGAAGCGGTTGCTATCAGCGGCGAACGGCGATCGGAAACTAAGACAGAAGAGAAAGGCATGACTCGCTCTGAGTTCCGCTACGGTTCGTTCCGCCGGGTGATTCCCCTACCCGCACGGGTGCAAAATGACAGCGTAGAAGCTGAGTACAAAAATGGAGTTTTGCACCTGACTTTGCCTAAAGCGGAAGCGGAAAAGAACCGCGTGGTGAAAGTGCAAATCGGCGGCTAATAATTGTTTGCTACTTTAGTTAGTTGATTAATAGGGGTCACACTGCGCCCCTATTTTTTTTTAATTGATTATTGGTCATTGGGAATTTCTGCTTCCTCCCCTTCTCCAACTGTGCTAAACTAGAAAAGGCAATGGTTTGTGAGGAGACTTGCGTGCCGAGTCAGGGAGTTGGAGGCAATGGAATTGCATCGGAATTTGGAGACTTAACCGGAATGAATCGTCAAGAAGTTAATGACTTTTTGCGCGGGCTGGGTGCAGAAATCAGAACTACTGAAGGGGGTTATATTGAATACGAATTTGCCGATCGTTCGCGAGTCAATATCCGTCCTGATGGTGAAGTTGTACGCACCCCAGCTCCCAGATACGGTTCAGATGGCCGAAAAATAAACAAAGGTTTGCGTCTTGACAAAGATGGCAGCTTGGTCAAAACACGCGATGAATTTGGCAATAAGATTCCTGGGACGCACAATACTGGAGAAAAAGTGAGTAATTAATATGCCCGATGACTACAACTTGCTTAATTTAGGTGGACTTACATCCCTGATCACAAATGTCAATGTGTCTTTGTGGGGGAATGAAATTTTATTTGAATGTATTTACGATCCGACAGGCGATCGATTGCCTTATAGCATAGTATTTCATGACTGCCGAGACATCAGTTGGGAGGTGTTCCATCCTGAAGATGTCAAAGATCCTGAAGCTGATTTAATTGGCATTCATTTAGGTGAGGACGCGCACCGTAAATCAGCTTTAATTCATACAGATATTTTTGAAATTTCAATTTTGTACGGCAGTTTTAGCATTCACAAGGGAGAAAAATTAAATTCTGAAGATTTAGAAACAGAGGTTTTGGTATCACAAGCGCAAGCAGTCGTTTAGTAATTTCGATTTGAGCTGTGAGATTTTAGATAAAAGAATTGGGAATGAGTTGATAAACAGAGGTTTTGGTATCACAAGGGTATTGCGTAGCTACTTGCCAAAGGTAATGTGCTAAACTAGAAAAGGCAATGGTTTGTGAGGAGACTTGCGTGCCCAGTCAGGGAGTTGGAGGCAATGGAATTGCATCGGAATTTGGAGACTTAACCGGAATGACTCGCCAAGAAGTCGATGATTTTTTGCGCGGATTGGGTGCAGAAATCAGAACTACTAGAGATGGTTATGTTGCATATAAATTTTTTGATAAGTCAACAGTAATGCTCCGTCCTAACGGTGAAGTGATTAGAACGCCTGCACCGAAATATGGATCAGATGGAAGAAATCTCAACAAAGGTTTCCGTCTCGATAGAGATGGTAATTTATTGCGGACGAGAGACGAATTTGGTAATTTAATTCCAGGTACTCACAATACGGGAGAAAAATTAAATGAGTGATTGGAAGGATGACTATAACTTGCTTGGATTGGGTGGTTTTACATCTTTAATCACAAAAGTCAACCTATCTTTATGGGGAAACGAAGTATTAATTGAATGCGTCTACAATCCAGAAGAAAGATTGCCTTATATGCTAGCCTTCAAAGACTGTCGCGATATCCGTTGGACTGTACACGATGAAGAGGCAGTTAGCGAACTGGAAGCTGAATTCTTCGGAATTTCTTTGGGCGATGCCGAACACCGCAAGCCTGCGGTGATTACTACAGACATTTTTGAAATTTCAATTTTGTACGGCAGTTTTAGCATTCACAAGGGAGAAAACCTAAATGCTGAAGTAGCAGATTTAGAAACAGAGGTTTTGGTATCACAATCGCCAGCAGTCTTGTAGCAATTGAAAAGCACCGCGCCGTTAAATTGCCAAGCGGTTAGTAATATTATATCTGGTAAAATAACTATTACAGGACTTACTCACTCCGACTCCTCGAAACAGGGCTTTTTACCTAATCTGCGAGTTTTAACGCGTCTTTTCGTAAAGAACCCGGTTTCGGGGCCCCCATCTGTAAGTCCTATATTATTAGGTTTGTAGTGAGGGCTGAAGTCCTCATCAAAAATCTGAGGATTGAAGTCTTCACTACAAAAGAATTACCAATTTTTCAAAAAAGACAGTAGGTATTGTTGCCCGCCTCAGTTTACGATACTTAATAGAACTTTTTTCCCAGATGAGGTAAAACACAATGCCTGATATTGTTGATATTGCCGTAGGTGCGGGTTCGTTTCAAACCCTGGTAACGGCGGTGCAAGTAGCTAATTTAGTAGACGCGCTCAAAAGTCCGGGCCCTTTCACTGTCTTTGCACCCAATGACGATGCTTTTGCCAAATTGCCGCCAGGAACTATCACAACCTTAGTGCAGAACGTTCCCCAACTGACCAGGATTTTGATGTTTCACGTCGTATCGGGGAAGTTTATGAAGGCTGATTTGGCAAAAGTCGGTTTTGTTACTTCCTTAGAAGGTTCGCCGATTAAAATTGATTGTTCTGACGGTTTTGAGGTGAAAAATGCTACAGTTGTCACTGCGGATATCGAAGCTGATAACGGCGTCATCCACGTCATCGATAACGTGATTTTAATGGGGTAGTTTCACCGTCCATCGATTTTCGATTTTCGATTTTCGATTTTCGATTGACTCTAGAGATGAATTTGATGGTTTGAACTTTGGTCGAAAATTTTTTGAGTTCGATCGCCCAAGTCGGAGCTTGCATTTGTGTTTGGGTGTGAGCTTAAATTTCTGTCGCAGCGGGAGCGAGAGCTTGCATCGAGCAGTGTCTCTTTGCTCCCGATCGCGTCATTGTTTTTTAGCGATTGAAGGTAATATAAATATAAAACCGTTGTCTTTTCGCCGGATGTATTTTAAGATGATTGTTTGCCAAAGTTTTAAAATCAATAATTATAATATAAGCAAACCAGTTTGGTGAGCACTATGCAAATCCTAGCCGCCAGCCTCAAAGCAAAAGTCCGCCAGCGTACCTTGGAACTGCAAGTTCTCAACGAACTTACTGCAAAAGTTCAAGCCGCTCTCAGTGCTGATGAAATTTGGTCTGCGTGTCTGGCATATCTCGATCGCCTGATTCCGACAGAGGCGATCGCAATTTTGACGCCACCGGACGATCGACTATACCTGCAACACTTACAGCCGTTAAGTGCTAGTACCCGATCCGAAATTGAAGGGCGCTTGCAAGCTGCTCGCGTTGAATGGCTCGCTGGAAATCGGGACTGGGCGCACAACATCGCTCTGCCACCAATTGCTCAATTTCAGTCGGTCTTGATGGCACCGGCTAACCAGGATGAAAGTGAAGAATTGTTGGGAGTATTTTTCATTGGTGCAGAGCAGGCAACTGCTTTTAATTTGGAACACCTTTGTTTGCTCCACACAGTTGCTCAAATTTGTGCCAAATCGTTAATTATTTTAGCAGCTAAAACGACTACTGTCAAGGGAAAAGCTCAAAATAATTTTGATCGGGATTCGGAAAGTCAAGAACTATTGTTGCGGGCTGTAATGGACGGTGCGCCGGACAGAGTTTTTGCAAAAGATAGAAACTTTAGATACATTTTGGTAAATCAAAGTTTTGCGGCATATTTGGGGAAAAATGTTGAGGAAATTATCGGCAAAGATGATATTGAATTAGGGTTTTCAGCCGAATTAGTATTTGGCGATCGCAACAGCCCACTTAGGGGCATCCGCGAGGACGATCGAGCTGTGCTGGCGGGGGAGAAGGTTCGCAATCCCTACCAGGCGATCGCCTTTGAAGGCGACAAACAGCACATCTTTGACACGCAAAAACTGCCGCTGTGCGATGCGGAGGGCAATATATTTGCGGTTTTGGGTTTTTCTCGGGAGATTGCTCAATTGCAGGCCACAGATGAAGCCAGGAATGAAAGCCAAGCCAAACTGCAAAAAATTACTGCTAGCGTACCGGGTACGGTATATCAAATTGACTTGCATCCAGACGGCTCGATGGCCTTCTCGTTTGTGAGCGCGGGCTGCCGAGAATTGTATGAAATAGAACCAGAGGCTGCTCAGCAGAATTTTAATGTAATTATTGACATGATTCATTCCGAAGATCGAGATGATTTTCTCAACTCGGTGACGCTTTCTGCTGAAAATTTGCAGCCTTGGCGGTGGGAAGGAAGAATTGTCACTCCGTCGGGAAAACTTAAATGGGTGCAAGGAGCTTCCCAGCCAGAATTCCAAGCATCGGGGGAGATAGTTTACTACGGCTTGTTCACGGATATTAGCGCCCGGAAACAAGCTGAACTGAAGCTGCAACTTTATCAACAAATCTTTTTGAAATCCAACGATGCGATCGCGATCTTAGACGCCCAAGGCTATTACTTAGAAACAAATCAAGCTCACACGGCTTTGCTGGGTTACAGTACATCGAAATTGTGGGGGAAAACCCCGGCAAATCACATGGGAGAACAGGTATTTGCCTCGGTAATGCAAAGCTTGGCAGAAACAGGGAGTTATCGAGGCGAAATGACCTGTATTAAGGCTGTGGAAGAAGGAACAGTTGAGGTGGAGGTTTCGGCCTTTGCGGTTTTAAATGATGCTGGGGATGTAGTTTGCTACGTAAATGTCAAAAGGGACATCAGCGAACGTAAGCGAGCTGAGGAAAAATTAAAACTTTACCGAGAAATATTTTTAAATTCCAACGATGCGATCGTCATTATTGATGCTGACGGGTTTTTCCTCGAACAAAATCTTGCTCACCAAACGCTTCTAGGATACACAGACGCGGAATTAGATGCAGAAGCTTCGCCGCTGGTTGCGGGGGAGCGCTTTTCGGCAATTGCTCAAAGTTTAGCGAAAACAGGAAGTTTTCGGGGCGAAATTACTAACTGCACTAAAAAAGGCCAGACGCTGGCGATCGACGTTGCGGCATACTCTGTGATTAACAACGCCGATGATGTAATTTGTCATGTCTGCGTCAAGCGTGACATTACCGAACGCAAAAAAGGAGAAGAAGAACGGCAAAAATTTGTGTCGCTGATTGAAAACAGCAGCGATTTTATCGGTATGGCTACCCTGAAAGGCAAAACACTGTTTGTCAATGAAGCCGGACGAAAACTGGTGGGCGTAGAGAATCTTTCGGCAGTGCTTTATACGGAGATATGGGATTATATTGGGTTCTATTTTCAACAGAAATTCAGTCAAGAAATTTTACCAACAATTATCAGTAATGGCCAGTGGCAAGGCGAAGGTCAAATGCAGCACTTGGGCAACGGACAACCCATTGATGTTGTGATGAATGCTTTTCTGGTCAAGCACCCTCAAACCACCGAACCGCTGTGCTTTGCTGCGGTAATTCGCGATGTCACCGAACGCAAGCAAGCTGAGAGAATGCTGCGCGAACAAGCAGAACAAGAACGACTGGTTTCGGCGATCGCCCAGCGAGTCCGGCAGTCTCTAAACCTCACTCAAACTCTGAGCACTGCTGTACATGAAGTGCGGCAGTTGTTGGCAACTGACCGCACGGTAATTTATCGTTTTGATTCCGAGGAAACAGCGATTGTTGTTGTGGAATCTGTAGGGGATGATTGGATGCCCCTGCTGGGCAGAAAAGTTCAAAGAACCTCTTTTGGGGAAAGTTATGTATGGCTGTACAGTGCAGAAACCATTCAAGCAATGGCAGATATTTATACGGCAAATTTGAGCGAGGAACACCGAGATTTACTTGCTAGTTTGCAGGTAAGGGCTAATGTAGTTGTACCAATTTTTATAGGCGATGAAAGTCAGGGGTTGGCAACAGAATACTCACCGGAAACTCAAATTGAACTGCCGGGAAGGAGTTTGGAAACGAGTCAACATCGGTTGTGGGGATTGCTGATTGCCCATCAGTGCAGCGCTCCGCGTGTTTGGACTAATTCTGAGATGGATTTGCTGGGAAGGTTGAGCGTGCAGTTGGCGATCGCCATTCAGCAATCTACTCTTTTTGAACAAGCGCAGCAGGCCCGAGAAGCAGCCCTAGAAGCGTCTCGAATGAAGTCGCTATTTTTAGCAAATATGAGTCACGAAATCCGTACTCCGATGAATGGAGTGATGGGGATGACTGATTTGCTGCTGAAAACGAATCTTACTCCCGAACAGATTGACTTTGTACAGACGCTGAAACTCAGCGGTCAAAATTTACTCTCCATCATTAACGATATTCTGGATCTCTCCAAACTGGAAGCCGGAGAAATGCGCTTAGAAATACTAGAATTTAACCTCAGTATCTGTGTGAATGAAGTGCTGGATTTGTTGGCAACTCCCGCACAAGAAAAAGGTATAGAAGTGGTGGCACTGATTGACAGCGACGTGCCGCTGCAAATTAAAGGTGATGCAGCGCGGTTGCGGCAAATACTAACTAATTTGATCAACAATGCTATTAAGTTTACAGAAGCAGGAGAAGTGGTAATAGAGGTTGCTAATGCTAGTAATCCTGGGGTGTTGGCAGCCAGTGATAATCAGAAAATTTTAGAGAATATCGAACCGTTAAAAATAGAAAACAATGACTCGATGATCCTGCTATTTAAAGTGACAGATACAGGAATTGGGATTGCTCCCGAAGACAAAAGAAAGCTGTTTCAATCTTTTACTCAAGTTGATGCCTCTACGACACGAAAATACGGTGGCACAGGTTTGGGGCTGGCTATTTCTAAGGAGTTGGTGGAGTTAATGGGGGGGCAAATCGGTGTGGAAAGTACCCCTGGCAAAGGCTCAACTTTTTGGTTTACTGTGCCGACAGTTACGGAAAATTTAACTGCTGTCGGCACAGCGTGCGAAGTGAATTTTGAAACTGTGCTGGCGGGGCGAAAAATGTTAGTTGCCAGCGACAAGCCGACAGTGCGAAAAGTGCTAGTGAGAATGGCTGTTTTGTGGGGAATGGAGGTTGAGGAGGTTGAGAACGGTTGGATGACGATCGCATCTCTGTACAAAGCTGTCAGCCTTAATTCCCCTTACGATATCGTTTTGGTTGATATTCAGTTGCCGGAAATGGTGGCGGGAAGTCTCGAACGCTTGAGGATTTCTGAGCCGGCAATGCAGCAGACAAAGTGGGTGGTGCTGACTTCAATGAATCAGCTTGCAGAGGCGAAACGCTTGGTAGATAGCGGTTTTAGCGGGTATTTAACTAAACCTGTTAAAGCTCACCGACTATTTGATTGCTTGGCGAATGCGATCGCCCCGATGACGCTGATTGATGAGCCGCTGGCAAATTCAACTTCCAATCGATCCTCAGCTATTGACAACCGAGAGTTAGGAAGTTTAAAGATTTTGTTAGTTGAAGATACTCCAATCAATCAAAAAGTTGGTCTCAATCAACTCAGAGTTTTGGGATGCACTGCGGATGTCGCGAATAACGGTGCAGAGGCGTTATCTATGGTTGCTCGGAAAAAGTATGACATTGTGTTGATGGACTGTCAGATGCCGGTTTTGGACGGTTACGAAGCAACGCTGGAATTGCGCCGCCGGGAAGCGGCAGATGTTGCTGCTGGGAAGATGAAGCCGCATCAAAAGACGGTGGTGATTGCGATGACGGCGAATGCTTTGAAGGGCGATCGGGAAAAGTGTCTGGCGGCGGGCATGGATGATTATATTAGCAAACCTATTGCGATCGAAAAGTTAAAATCGGTACTAGCAAATTGGTCTGCCAAGCTAAAAATTGAAACTCCCAAGTTTAATGGGGAGGAACTTCAAAATTCTGATCCCGATATCGAATCGGTAGTCGATATGGCACGTTTGCACGAAATTGCGGGCGCTGATGTAGAGTTTGAGCGGGAAATACTGCAAACTTTTGTGGTGGATACTGCTAGTTATTTAGAAGCTGCTAAGGAGGCGATCGCCTCGGGAGATATGGAGACACTCGCCCGCCACGCTCATCAAATTAAAGGTGTCAGCGCTACGGCGGCGGTGCGGTTAATGCCCGATATGGCAGATCAACTTCAAAGTCTGGCCGAATCAAATGATTTGCAGGGGGTTACAAAAATCATTGCTGAATTAGAAATAATTCTGGCGAGGGTTGAAAAGTTGGTGGCTAGTGAGTAAGCTGGAGGCATCCTAAGTGCAGCCAAATTAAATAATAGGGTTTTAAATGTTCAGCCCGCCCAAAATAAAATACTTGGCGGGCTGCGAGTGCTATTTTGCTTTGTCTGGTGTTCTGAGAAAATATTGATACCCCCTATCACATCTCAGAACATGAACCATTTTACTAAACTGTCGCGCCGAAAAATGCTGCTAATGTTGGGTGCAAGCTTTTTAGGGCGATTTTCTCAAAAGGCTTCTCTGGTTTGAAATATTTTTAAGGCCAAATAATCGACCTCGTTGCCATACATAAAAAAAGAAAAGTAACAATATCAATCTCGCAAACCTCAAACCCTTATCATGTCTAGGTTTCTAGATTAAGGGGTTAATTTAATGACTAATTTCACAGCAGATGTTATAGTCAAAATTATGTTTTTATCAACTACTCCCTCGCTAGACTTTTGAACGAAGGATAGCGGGCTTTTTTTGCCTTTACGGATGAGTCTAAAAAGTATGCCGTAGCGCTTAAACTTACGCCCCTCTATTCGACTGTCTAGCTTTTGGAAGTTGGGGCGAATTTTGCAACAACGACATATCAGGCATTTTGGAACTCAAAACAGCCCTAACAATCTAGCTTTTGAGACAGAAGCTAGAAAGTTGAGGATCGGAGTTGGATCAGAGCTAGGTTAAAAAATCGAGTGTCAAGTGTTCTGAGAAAATATTGATACCCCTCTCCCTCCCAAAAAGATGGCCACCTACCTTAACCTGTCTACTCTTGCCAAAACAACAGCATTTGCGATCGCACTTCTAACTTGCCAGAGCTGCCTGGTCGTACCTGTATCAGTGCCGTCCCCAACTCCAGTAACTCTGGAAGACATTTTGAACGACGCAATCCAAGAAACTCCGCTTGATATAGGTTTGGGAAAAACTTGCTACGCAGACGCACTAACTAAAAGCGAAGGAGAAAAAGTCACTGCAAGTTCTGACAGTCTGGAAACCGCAGCAGACAAATTAGCCACAGCGGGAAAACATAAGGAAGCTATCCGAAAGTACAACGAGGCAGCGGCTGCCGCAATGAATGAGGCGGTTGCAGATGGAAGTATTGAAAACATGGAAATTGACGCTTTCCTCTATAAGAAAGATGAAACCGAGGCTTTTAAAGAGGAACACCGCCCAATCATCCAAAAATCAGCAGAATCTAATTTCAAGATTGGCAGCAGCTACGCACGAATTGGGGAGTACGAAAAAGCAATTGACTGTTTTAACGGAACCTTAAAAGTTGGCATACTCCCGCCCAACGACGCGATCGCCTATTTGAATCGTGGCGATGCTCATGAACGGATGGGAGCTAGGGACAAAGCTATAGCTGACTTCCAGCAGGCCGCTAATCTTTTCAAAAAACACAAATTGCCATCCTACGAAAAGCTTGCTCAGAAGCGACTGCAGGCTGCTACCAAAAAATAGGAACAGCTCCAGCTAGGTCAGGATATGTGACTTTTCCGACCTAGGATCGGCAGCATCGCCGAAATTTCCCCCTGTAAGAACCCAAAAACCCGAACTGCCACATAGGCTATCCGGGCTTTTCCCTTATTTGTGGTGGAGTTATTTGCTGCTATGTTCGAGAGCGAGAAGAGGACAGGGGTAGAGGATTTGACGAGTGGGGAATACGGCATTGAAATATACAATTTAAATGCGCCACAGCTTAATTAATTTTCTGGCGAACCGGGCTATCGGGCCCGATCGCGGACAGCTCTTGGCAGCCCCCGCGAGCGATCGCGTGTAAAGATTTTTAATCTTTTATCAAGATATTTATCTCAATGTGAAGGAATTGGCAACTCTTATAACATCTTGTGTGTTGTAACTTGTGACACTACTGTATTAAGTTATTGTGGTCAAATATAAAATAATCATTAAGCCGATGGACATGAGGGTGCTTTTCGTCTATCGGCTTGAAACACCAAGACTAGCTTTTCGCTAGGCCCGCCCATTAAGCGCGTATTTACGCTCAACGAGGTTTTATGACTCCAGTCATGTTACGCCAACTCTGGTCATTAATTGAGACCACCCAAGCTACTCTGTTAGTCAATTTAGACGATGCCACCCTGGTACAGTGGCTGCTGAAGCAGTTAAAGACCAACTCTGCGCTCAATGGCAAAGAAGCAGATTTGTTGGACGAATACATCCAGTCTCGGCTTTCCCTAATCCGCGATTTAGCTGAGCAGCGGCTAGCACCAGAGCTACTGTGAGCGCATTCAATCAAAATCGGATAAATATTCCAGGGAAGGGCGATGAGCTCTCGCGCTGGGCAGAAATAGCAGGAAAGAAACTCGGTTTCAAGGATAAATCTTGGGTTTGACGACGAGGCCTCCAACCAGAAACCGGGTTTCTAACTCTGGGTTCCCAGCTTGCTAAAAAAAAACAGGCGGGTAGTCGGTGCAGTGGCCGCAGTGCAGCACCGGATGCAGAACGGCTAATTTGAAACCAGAGGCTGTTGTAGTTCGCCGATCGCCACAGTTCTGACAGCTACAAGGTAGGATTGTCAGGAAAGCGTTCTATTAAAATCTATGCGTAAATGGGGATTTCTGCTACTAGCAAGTGTGTTATTTGTGGCACCGTTGGCGTCTTGTAGGGATCGATCGGCACAAATCGGACAAACAACAGCAACAACTACTGCAGGTGGCAACTCGCAACAAGGTTCCAGCCGGATAGATACAATTGTCAGCCGTGGCAAACTGATTTGCGGCGTCAGCGGCGAACTGCCGGGTTTTAGCTTTGTAGACGAAACAGGCAAATATTCGGGACTAGATGTGGATGTGTGCAGGGCGGTCGCTGCGGCAATATTGGATGACCCAGAAAAAGTCGAGTACCGAAAACTCAACGCTAAAGATAGATTTACAGTTTTGCAGGCCGGAGAAATCGACATTCTCAGCCGAAATACCACCTATACGACGAGTCGGGACAGCACTACCGGAATGGAATTTGCCCCGGTGATCTTTTATGACTCTCAAAGCATCATGGTCAAAAAAGATAGTGGCATCAAAAGTTTAAAAGATTTTGCGGGCAAATCTATCTGCGTGCAGACAGGTACGAGCACCGAACAAAATTTGTCCGACCAAATGCGAAAAATAGGAATTAAATACACTCCTGTGGTGTTTGAAGATGTGAATGCTGTTTTTGCTACCTATCAAGAAGGTCGCTGTCAAGGTGTTACTGCCGATCGATCGCAGCTAGTCTCGAAGCGGACAACTCTGCCGAATTCCGAGAATAATGTTGTTTTGCCGATCGTGATGTCAAAAGAACCGTTAGCCCCAGCAGTGAAAAGCGGCGATCCTAAATGGGCTGACGCGGTGAGATGGATCGTTTTTGCGGCGATTGAAGCTGAAGATTTGGGAATTAATTCGGGAAATGTAGACCAACTTGTGGCAAGCACTACTGACCCCAGCGTCAAACGTTTGCTAGGAACAGAAGGAGATTTAGGTAAAGGTTTGGGGCTCCCGAACGACTACGCTGTCCGCGTTGTTAAGAAAGTGGGGAATTACGGGGAAATGTACGATCGCAACCTCGGCCCCAAAAGTACACTTAAGTTAGAACGCGGTCAAAACAGACTCTGGAAAGATGGCGGTTTGCTTTACTCGCCGCCGTTCCGCTAATTTTAGTTAACAGTTGACTGTTGACTGTTGACTGTTGACTGTTGACTGTTGACTGTTGACTGTTGACTGTTAACAGTCACGCACCAAAGCTATGTAGAGTCCGTGACTTGAAAAATCCCGATCGCCAATCGAGTAACTATCAAGTCATATCAAATCCGGTAGCATCGGAATTATTCATTTCTGTATTCTCTCCCTCTGCGTTCTCTGCGCCCTCTGCGGTTAAATCATTCCGATGCTACCGGAAACGATATCACGAACCAAAGCTCAATCTCGCCTGGATTTGCCAGCAGATTTATCAAATATAATTTAAGTTATGAACCCAGAACCTCAACCGGGGAAATCGCAGAAATTGCCCAAATTTAAAGATATATCAAAACTGCTGCGGGACGATCGGTTCTGGAAAATAGCCGGACAGGCGATCGCCCTAATTTTAGTAATAGTTGTTATTGCCATTCTCTGGGACAATCTCAGTGCCAATTACTCGCAACTGGGGATTTCGTTTGGATTTGATTTTCTCAATTCCCAAGCATCTTTTGACATCGGCGAAAGCGTCATTCCCTACAGTCCCGAAAACAGTTACAGGCAAGCTTATTTTGTCGGTTTAATCAACTCACTGCGGGTGATGGGTATCGGCATTATTTTCGCAACAGTTGCGGGTTTGACCGTAGGAATTGCGCGCCTTTCCGACAATTGGCTGCTGCGAAGTTTGGCTGGTTTGTATGTGGAAATTTTGCGAAATACGCCGTTATTGCTGCAATTATTTTTCTGGTATTTTGCAGTTTTCATTTCCCTGCCAAAACTCGAAGACAATCAGCAGATGAGGGGGCCGATTTACTTGACAAATCGCGGCATTGCTGTACCTTGGCCTGTGGCTTTGCCGGGTTTTGAGATTTGGTTGATTTTGCTAACTGTCGGAGTTTTGGGGGCGGTGGCGCTGTGGATGTGGCGGGCGCGGGTGATGTTGGAAGAAGCTAAGCCGGGAAGACAGTTGTTTTGGGCTCTAGGTGCGATCGGGCTGAGTGCAATCTTAGCTTTTATTATCACCAAAAATTTGCCTTTTCGGCTAGATTTCCCGCGCCTGACACCAGCCTTGCAACTCGAAGGAGGATTAAAATTAACTCCAGAATTTGCAGCCCTGGTGACAGGACTCAGCTTGTATACTGGCAGTTACATTGCAGAAATTGTCCGGGCCGGAATTCAGTCAGTATCGAAAGGTCAGTGGGAAGCGGGAAAGTCTTTGGGGCTGAAGTCGGGAACAATGATGCGGATGGTAATTTTGCCGCAAGCTTTGCGGGTGATTGTGCCGCCTTTAACCAGTCAGTATCTGAATTTAGCTAAGAATTCGAGTTTAGCGGTTGCGGTTGCTTATCCCGACGTTTACTTTGTGGTGGGCTCTCCGACGTTAAATCAGACCGGAAGGGCGATCGAAGCAATGTTAATTATCATGGTAACATATCTAACAATTAGTTTGATAGTTTCTCTGTTCATGAATTGGTACAATAAAACCGTACAAATCAAGGAAAGATAAAGAGTTAATGTTGGAAAATTTACAACGGCGAGCAAAGGAAATAGAAAAATGGCGTACAGGGATTTTAGTTTAGAGGGCGCAGTCAAAACATTTGAATTAAAGTATTCGGAAGTCGCCGATTTGTTTGGCAAAGAACCCAACTTAGAATGCAGCCAACTACTAGCCGAAACTCTAAAGCGCAGTGTACCGTTAGGTCTGGCAAGTAACACCCAGAAATCCCGCGCTGAAATGATTACAGCACCAATTTTAATTGAACTTAGAGAACAATTACAAAATCGAATTAGCTTATTTTCCGGTATTGACTTTAATGTTGACTCCGAAAGAGGCTTAGACGGTACTTGCGATTTTCTAATTGGCAATTCATCAGGACTTTTGTTAGTTGTTGCACCAGTCATTATAATTGTAGAAGCAAAACCGGAAAATCTCAATAGTGAATTGGGACTGTGCGTAGCGGAAATGTTGGCAGCCAGGATATTTAATGAGCGCCAAGGAAACGAAATTCCTGCGATTTATGGCGCTGTCACTAGCGGAACAACCTGGAAATTTATCCAATTAAAAAATCAAGTAATTGAAATAGATTTGACCGAGTATTACCTCACCGAGGTTAATAAAATTTTAGGTATTTTAGCCAGTGCAATTAATAATTAATAATTAATAACCAACAAATAAAATGGAAACAATACCTGTATTACCGCCCCCAGCCACCGAATCGCCTACCCCTTGGAATTGGGCGCGCAAAAATCTATTTAGTACCTGGTACAACAGCATTCTGACAGTAGTTTGCCTAATTATCGCCTTCCAAACTATTAAAGGAATTATCGTTTGGGCAACAACAAAAGCTCAATGGCGCGTATTAGAAGCCAACTTGCCGCTATTTTTCGCCGGCCGATTTCCCCGCGAATCCTACTGGCGGCTGTGGATAGTATCGGCAATAATTGCCTTGTTAGGAGGATTAACTTGGGGAAATATTCAGCGGCAAGAACGTCTTTGGAATCCGCCTTTACTAATTATACTTGGTGCTGCGGTTGTAGGTGCGGTCATTTCGCCGATCGACTTAACATCTCGTTTTTACCTGCTAGGCAATATTATTGTAGCGGCTGCTAGCTATTGGGCGGGCAGACAAATTAACCCTAAAATAATGAGTTGGATGCCTGCAATCTGGGTTCTTTCTTTCCCAATAGTTTTGTGGTTAATTAAAGGCGGGTTAGGTTTGACAGAAGTGTCAACAAATGATTGGGGCGGTTTAGTGCTGACGCTGTTTTTAGCAGTTATTAGTATTGTGCTTTCCTTTCCTTTAGGGGTATTGCTAGCACTCGGCAGACAAAGTTCTTTGCCTGTTGTGAGATTGTTATCAACATTATACATTGAAATTATTCGCGGTTTACCATTAATTGGCATTTTGTTTTTAGGTCAAGTAATGCTGCAACTCTTCTTGCCACCAGAATATCCCAAATTGGATAGAGTAATTAGAGCGATTGCTGGCTTAACGTTATTTAGTGCGGCATACTTGGCAGAAAACGTGCGCGGTGGCTTGCAAGCCGTGCCTAGGGGACAGATAGAAGCAGCGAGGTCGATCGGGCTCAATACACCCCTGCTTACAATTCTAATTGTACTGCCTCAAGCATTGCGAATAGTCATTCCTGCGATCGGCGGTCAATTCATCGGATTATTCATGGATACATCCCTGCTGTCTCTATTCGGAATGTTAGAATTAATCGGAATATCCCGCGCAGTTTTAGCAAATCCATCCTATATCGGCAGATATGCCGAAGTTTACATATTCGTCGGCATCATTTATTGGATATTTTGCTACTCAATGTCCCTAGCAAGCCGCAAAATAGAACGAACTTTAGGCGTAGGTCAAAGGTAAAAAAAAAATCTGCGTTCATCCGCGTTCATCAGTGGTTTAAAAATAAAAAAATATGGAAACTAAACCCACAATCCCAGAACAAGTAATCGTAGCAGAAAACGTCCACAAATGGTACGGACAATTTCACGTACTGCGAGGTGTCAGCATGACCGTAAACCGAGGTGAAGTGGTTGTCGTGATGGGGCCCTCTGGTTCAGGAAAATCGACGTTTATTCGCACATTCAACGCATTAGAAGAATACCAACAAGGTAAAATTACGATCGACGGAATCGAACTTTCCCACGACTTACGTAACATCGAAACAATTCGCCGTGAAGTAGGAATGGTGTTTCAGCAATTCAACCTGTTTCCCCACTTATCAGTTTTGCAAAACGTCATGCTAGCGCCAGTATGGGTGCGGCGCTGGCCCAAGAAAAAAGCTGAAGAAGTGGCGATGCAACTGTTAGAAAGAGTGGGAATTTTGGAACAAGCACAAAAATATCCCGGACAGTTGTCTGGGGGACAGCAGCAGCGGGTCGCTATTGCACGTTCTCTAGCAATGCAGCCTAAAATCATGCTGTTTGATGAACCGACATCAGCATTAGACCCGGAGATGGTGCGGGAAGTTTTAGATGTAATGCGAAATTTGGCTCAAACTGGAATTACAATGGTGGTGGTGACTCACGAAGTCGGGTTTGCGCGCGAAGTTGCCGATCGCATTGTATTGATGGATGGCGGCGTTTTAGTTGAAGAAGCGAAGCCGGAAGAGTTTTTTCAGAATCCGAAGGAAGAACGCACGCGCAAGTTTTTATCTCAGATATTGTAACTGATTTTAAAGTGTAGTCGGTGGGTTTTGCGACGCTAGCAGCAGTAAAAATCGGCACAATTAAGGTAGAATAAAAGAGTGTACAATCAGTCTCTATTTTGCTGAGATAGCTTGCAATGCCATCCACAAAAACTCTGCCGTTAGTTAAAGACTCGGAACGCCTAGAAAGTCGCCTCAAAGAAATTCCGGCGGTTCCTGGTGTATATTTAATGCGAGACGAGGGCGATCGCATCCTTTACATCGGCAAATCAAAAAAACTCCGAAACCGCGTCCGTTCCTACTTCCGCGAAAGCCAAAATCTTAGTCCCCGCATCGCGATGATGGTGCAGCAAGTGCGCGAAATTGAATTCATCGCCACCGACACAGAAGCGGAAGCTTTAGCATTAGAAGCAAACCTCGTAAAACAGCACCAACCTTACTTTAATGTCCTCCTCAAAGATGATAAGAAATATCCTTATTTGTGCATAACTTGGTCGGAGGAATACCCGCGCATTTTTATCACCCGCAAACGCCGCGCAGGTAGTGCAAAAGACCGCTACTATGGCCCCTACGTTGATACAGGGGCACTGAGGAGTACGCTGCATTTAATTAAACGGATTTTCCCGCTGCGGCAGCGCCCTCAACCGCTATTTAAAGACCGTCCTTGTTTGAACTACGACATCGGGCGCTGCGTCGGCGTTTGTCAAGGGTTAACTTCGCCGGAGGAATATCATAAAATCATCCAAAAAGTAGCGATGATTTTCCAGGGGAGAACTCAGGAATTACTCGATATTTTAGCGCCGCAAATGGAACAAGCTGCCGAAGATTTAAACTTTGAAACGGCGGCGCGCATTCGTGACCAAATTAAGGGTTTGCAGTCTTTGAGTGCGGGTCAAAAAGTGTCTTTGCCAGACGATACTGTTTCCAGAGATGCGATCGCACTTGCGGCAGACACCCAACACGCTTGCGTTCAATTGTTCCAAATTCGGGCCGGTCAATTGGTCGGAAGATTAGGATTTATGGCGGAAATACCGCCCCAACCCCCCGTTGCCAAGGAGGGGCAAGAGTTATCTCAACTTTCTCTTTCCTCCCCCCTTTGGCAAGGGGGAGAACGAGGGGGGATAGAGGCCGGAGCGATTTTACAGCGCGTGTTGGAAGAACACTATCAAAATGTCGAATCTGTAGAAATTCCCAGCGAAATTTCAGTGCAGTACGAATTGCCAGAAGCGGAAATATTAGCAGATTGGTTGAGCAATCGTAAGGGGCGAAAAGTTACGATTTTGACGCCGCAACGGCAAACTAAGGCAGAATTGATTGAGATGGTGGAACGCAACGCTGAGTATGAATTGGCGAGAATGCAAAGATTGAGCGATCGCAATTCTCAAGCAATGGAAGATTTAGCAGAAATTCTCGATTTGCCAGAAGTTCCTCGCCGCATTGAAGGTTACGATATTTCTCACATTCAAGGTTCTGACGCCGTTGCTTCCCGCGTCGTATTTATTGACGGTTTGCCCGCTAATCAACACTACCGCCATTACAAAATTAAAAATCCTGAAATAAAATCGGGTCATTCTGATGATTTTGCGAGTTTAGCAGAAGTTATCGGTCGCCGATTTCGAGGATTGAAGGAAGAAGAAAGAGGGAAGATGGAAGATGGATTTAGCGATTTAGAAGAACAGGAAAAACTCAGCAATTTATCCTCCGTTTCTCGTACTATTTCGGACAAACCCGACTTAATTATGATAGATGGTGGCAAAGGTCAACTGTCAGCAGTTGTGGCTGTTTTGCGGGAGATGAATTTGCTAGAAGAGTTGCGCGTTGTCAGTTTGGCAAAGCAGCGAGAGGAGATATTTTTGCCGGGGGAATCTTTGCCGCTGCCAACTAATTCTGAGCAGCCTGGGGTACAATTATTGCGCCGGGTGCGGGATGAGGCCCACAGATTTGCTGTGAGTTTTCACCGCGATCGAAGAAGCGAGAGAATGAAGCGATCGCGCCTTGATGAAATTCCCGGATTGGGACACCACCGACAAAAACAATTGTTGGCACATTTTCGGTCGATCGACTACCTGCGTTTAGCGACTCCCGAACAGTTGGCAGAAGTTTCTGGGATTGGCCCGCGTCTGGCGCAGCAAATTTACGATTATTTTCATCCGTAAAGCCTTACGCAGCAGCCGAGACGGGGATTTTTGGGGTAAGGGGGCGATCGGGCCGCAAGTCCCTATTCAGCCACTGTCAGGGAGGTATTCAAAAATTTTGCACAGGCCTATTGCAATCCCCAGAGACTCGTGGTATGTTTAGTTTCTGTGCGCGGGCATAGTTTAGTGGTAAAACTTTAGCCTTCCAAGCTAACTATGCGGGTTCGATTCCCGCTGCCCGCTTGCGCCTACAAAAACCTCAAACTAACGAGAAATCAACGGTTTGAGGTTTTTTATTGCTGATTTTCTCGGTTGTCAATGGGTCGGATTGACTAGAAATTGAATACAAATTGAATACAATTTGCCTCGTTTGGATACAAATTGGATACAATCCATACCTAGACTGGGTTTGAGCCGTTCTCATCCGCTAGGAGTCCCAGAATAGCGTTGATGTCCGCCAAGTCCGCCCTCGACTTTTTGCGCTGCCCTTTTAACTGATTGAGCAAGTCGGCCGCTTCTGGCAACTCGCTGACAGTGACTGATTTTTGTTTTAGGTCGGAGACTTCCGATCGGAGTTCAGCGCAAGTTTCTTCCTGATCGTCCAACTCTTCCCGCAATTCATCCCACCGAGTCTTCTCTACCTCAAGTTGCGATCGCAATTCCTGCACCTCTTGCCGGAGCTTATTGGTTACTTGGGTACTGGATTCTAAAAGCTTGGCGTAGTCTGCCTTCAAAGTCTCATTCTCTGCCTGCAAGTTACCTATAATGCTCTGTAACTCTTTATCTGTAACCCCTACATCAGGCGTGAGTAACTCAGGGGAATCACTCAGACTTTCAGACTTTCCCGGCATTACACTCCGTAACGCTTCCAAGGATTCCTGTAAAGCCTTTACCTGCAATTCTAAAGCTGTCAATCTGTCAACAACGCGGGTGTCTGTAACTTTGTCTGTAACTTCCCGATTGCTTGTCTCTGTAACTTTATCTGTAACCCGTGGTTGTGGGGGAGTGTTTAGAACCCCTGCAATCTCTTCAAGCTTTGCGGTGCTTAACTCCGAGGTTTTGCCAACATACTTCTTATGTAACCGCCCCGCCACCTTTCTGTAACCGTACCAATAGTCCCCTCCCTTTCCTGATTCCTTGCGTACTGTGTAGGGCTTGCTTGCCTCTGTCGGCTCAAACCTAAATGAAGTTATTGATTCCAACCAGATGGAACCCTTGGAGGAATCTAGCTCGAATACCTTGCCATCCTCCGCCTCAACCATCCCCTGCACTACCGATGGAATTGCCATAAGTTACATACGAGTTACATATTTAGCTATGTAACTATCGTAGGTAACTTATAGGTAACTGTCAAGGGTTACAGAAACATTGAGTAAGTTAGAGCTTCATCAAGTCGGAGCCTTCAAATTCAGACTGCCGAATATTCTTAATCGGCTTGTCAAACTTGACGAGATAGCTCGCGCCACTGCGACCGTACAAAGTGTCCACAATCTCCCCGCGAGCACCTTGGTAAATGCCGCCTACATCCTTGACCACAACGCGCTGACCTATCTCAAAAGTTTTGGGCTTCTTGGTAGAGGTCGCAGCAGGCTTAGCGGTTTCTGTAGTACAGCTCATCATTGAGGACTGAGAGGTTTTAGGAGAAGGCGTAAAAGTGTCCCCAATGTCCCCATTAGAGCTCAATTCTATACTTGGCATGGTTTTGGAATTGGGGACAGGGGTGTCCCCAATGTGTCCCCAATTGTCCCCATTAGATTGACTTGATGGGGACACTGTGTCACTTAATGGGGGTATTGGGGACATAGTGGGGACAGGGGTGTCCCCATCTGTAACGCTTGCGGTGTCTAACTTGTAGCCCATTGGGGACATTGGGGACACATAAGTAAGAGAGAATAAAATACTTCGCCCTTTACTTGTAACCTCTCCGTAATTCATGGTTACTAATTCCGTGAACCACTCTTGAATCTCTTGATTTGACTTTCGGTGCTTTCCGTTGAATGTCTTACTTACTTCGCGAACTGATACCGCGCCACCATTGCGTTCTGCCAGCGAGATGATTTTCGCGAGATTACTTTCAAGTGCATCGGGACTGGAAGCCTCAATATTTATGCTCAAAGCTTGCTGTGTCGTGTACTCAACCCACTTGATAGCAGCAGCAACTTGACTAGCAGGAATCTTGGGAGAAACCTCAATCCCCATGTGTGCAGCGTAAATACAGTGCAGGATGGTTGCGACGCGGCCAACTTTCTCAGCAGCCTTGCCTAACATCGCCCGCATCCCTTGCTTGGGATGATTTAACCGGAGTCGCTGGCAGTGGTTGTAATAGTCCACAAACAACTTTCGGGCTTCCTCATCTAGCTCGAACTGCATCATTGGGATAGTGTCCACATTTTCGTAGAGCGCTTGCAGCATGGGGTTGATGTCAATCTTTGACACCCCTAAAGTTATCTGGGTCAAGACTGGTGGCTGTTGCACAAAGTCAAATCGGGCAAAGGTTCCGTTATCGTCACTGCCATCTCCCAGAAAGGGTTCTAAGACCTTGGGTTGAATGTTTCCATAAATAGAAAGGGAGACAGCACCGACGTTGACGGTAGTGCCGGCTGCACGTGCCACTACAGCACCGTTACCGCTCCAACATTCCAGCAAGTCCTCTTTGTCACTTCCCTTGCCACTGCGGTACTGGTTGGCTGATTTGAAGAATCCCGCAAGCTCATCGCTTATCCAGAGAATACCTTGACTGGGATTCCGACCTACCATCCCTGCTATCCCCTCCCATGTAGCTTTAGTGATGTAGGGGATTGTCTCTACAGGGGCATCAGGCGCGGGGCCTTTGTCCTCATCCTTGCTGTTTTTCCATTGTTCAAGCTCCTCTTTGTAGGCTTTTTCTTGGGCATTGAACTTCTCCTGATTCTTTTGCCGCATTGCTGCCAGCGGGTCTGTAATCATGGCATTCAATACCGGAGTCTTCATCTGGCTTGACTCTGCGATAAGAGCTCCGAAGTAGCCAAAAGTCCGACACCGATACCTGTTCCATTCCTCCACAAGCATTGTGCTGCTGCCATTTTTCAAGAATCTTGAGACACCGGAAATCAGTGCTAGCGCGTAACACTCAGGCTTGAGGTTCATGCGTCGCGCTACTTCTTCGATCGGGTCTGCTAAAGATACGGGGAAGATTTCTGAGAGTTTGACACTGGCAGACTTAGAGGCAAGTAGTTGCTCAACCCCAATTCTCGTGTCTTCCTTGTTGGCTTCTTGCTCGGACTCTTGCTCAAGCTCGCGATAAATCTTCCAGACATCGGCAGAGTTGAGGCGGTATTTTTGGGCAAGCTCAGAAATCTTAAGCTGTAGCTGAGATTTCTTGAGGTCGGACTCTAGCAGTTCTTCAATCTCTCGCCCCAACTCGGAGATGTGGGGAACTTGAAATGGTTCAGGACGGACAACTTTTGCCGCTACCTGCGGGGAGGTTTTGAAAACCTTCTTCTCTCCGATCGCCGCTCTAATGTCCTCTGCCGTTATCTGGTGCTGCTCAATCCAGTCGGCAATATCTAGCCCTTTACTCTTAGGTAAGTTTTCCCAAGCTTTAGAGTTTGGGTAGGGATAAAGCCAGAGGGCATCTGGAAATTCTTGATGCAATAGTTCAGCGTGTTTGATTCCCGGTTCATCGCGATCGGGAACAATCACAACCTTTGCACCTTCCAAATCGCCTGTGTCAGAGCTTCGCCACTTTTCAGAACCGCCAATATTGCAGGTAGCGGCCAAACCTAAATTCCACAAAGTATCAGCGCAGGATTCCCCCTCAGCAATGAAAATAAGTTCATTATTTGCGATCGCCTTTCGGATTTCGGCGTAGCGGTAAACAGGGATATTATCGCGAGGTACATCCTTAGTCCCTACTACCCAGCCAATCTGCCGGGAAGCTTTGCACTTGCCCCAATGTTCTTGATGCCAGTCAGCCTCACCTTTACCATTTTTGCCACCTTTCCCGTCATCAAAACGCACGACACGCGCCAAGGGTGAACCGTCGCGGGCGGGATATTCCCAATAACGAGTCTGGCGGGGACGGATTGCTTTTTTCTCTTGAGGGCGGGCATAGAAAATTTTGCCGTCCTTGTCAGCTTTCGAGGTTGCCTCCCACCCATCAGCGGGCGGTTGGTCGCGGTTGCAGACTGACAACTCACCTATGGAGTAGCACCAGTCAGGCTTGCCACAGTGCGGGCAAGGGTTAGATTTTGAAACTTTGACAAGATTGCCACGGACACTTGAAGTTTGCCCGCCATTCGAGTTAATATTGTTGTACATGAATTTTTCTCGCGCCAAGCGAGGTTGATTACCAAAAGCCGTTGCAGCAGGTTCCAATTGTCAGCAGCGGTTTTTTGGCGTTTACAGGTTTTAGAAAAATTAAAACAGGTGGAACCGCCCCGCTAGTTGATTGCGGGTGCGGGTAGGCTGTCGGTGAGCGAGACACCGATTAAGCCATTGCAGAATTTAGGGATAAGGACTAAAGCTTTAAGCAGTTGAGCTTGATGCGCTAAATGCTTAGCCATCGCCAGAAGCATCGCCTCTTTGTCATACTCTGTGACGAGCGCACAGATTCTCTGAGGGTTAAATCTGGGATTGTATTTTATAAACCAGCGCAACCACCAACGCCAAATTCGGCGTTCTTCTAAAATTTCTAGTGGCGTTAGTGGGGGGTTATTCTCCATGTCAAATATTCTAGGCGACAGGTTAGCTCTGCGGATCGAGAAGTTGTCCCGATGGTGCGCGCATTTTAATTGAACTGGTTGTGCAGGAACCTTATAAGGTTCCATTTTCTCTATGCACGTCAGAATGCGGGTTCTGGCTGATTTTTAATTGAACTGGTTAAATTACAAACCTATAGGTTTCGCCATTCTCTATACACGGAGAATATAGAGCGCGTTTTGGAAAATCTCGAATTGCGAGCGCTAGCCTCGTATAATCTCGTATTTACACAAACCTATATAGGTTTGTGCCGTAGAGAGGCAGTTATAGCAAGGGTTTGAGCGCTATATTTTGGAGAATGGGGGAGCGTTTTTTCTCCCCGCTAGCACATCGCCTCGACCTATTCAAGGGGTATATTTGCTGTCAAACTCAGAACCCTGATTCTCTATGGGTTTGAGCGTATACAAAAAATCCTGACCTATAGGTAGTAGCCTCTACTTGTCATTACAGAAAATCGAACCCTATAGGGTTTAACTTTTATTCCTCACTACTAATTTTTTGCTTCTCTTTGTGTTACCGGGTTTCACTAATCCCGGTGCGAACTCGCGGCCGGAAGGCAGGCCATAAGCCAGCCCCCTCCCGGCCCACGTTGTCATGGTTCCTGTCCACCAAATTTATTGAGCAATTCCTCAAGCTGCTTTTTACCTTCAGAAAATTTACGCCCCTTTTTGCCGAGAATATTCTCGATAATCCAAGTCGGAGTTTTGCCCTCAACCTGTGCCGCTTCCACTTTCCACCAAAGCTTTAAATCATTAGCATCTTCTTCGGAAGTGGAAGCGGAAGCTTCAGGCTGTAAGTCGTTGCTGTACAAGACTTCCAAGGCTTCCCGCGCCGCTTCCACTTCCTCGCCGGAAGCTGCAAGGATAGCTTCAGCTTCCTTCCGTCGCTGTTGCTCAGCAACATAGATCGAAGTGCTAAGCTCGTCCGCGACATCGGCGTCGATCGCCCGCTCTTTCATCGCCTCGAAATCAGCCTCTTTAGCAACCTTGAGGGCACATCGGCGACCTTCAAAGCAGCAAGCGAAACCCGACACCAGGGCGATACCTTGCATGAAATTATGCAGGGGAATCTTGCGGGAAAAAATGAATGGCGGAGCTAGCCAGAGAGTAAGCCCCGATAGAGACAAAACCGACACCTTTAAGAGCGACATAACATCACCCCCGCCCCGACTAAAGCGCCGATCGTAGTGGCAATCAATCTGAACCTAAATTGCAGTAAATTGATTTTCAAGATGGCAATAATTGCGTCATCTAGCAGCCAAGCGCTAGCGCTAACAATGAGTTTGAGCGCGAACAATGCTTGCACAAATAGCAGTAGGGAATGATGGAGCGATGCCAGCCAGCAAAGGAAGCTGGAGGCAATCGCAGTCAGCAGAAAATTGTTGCCAAGTGCGATCGCTTTTATCATTTGTCCGTGCCTCCCAGTAATTTCGCCTTGATAGCCTCAATCCGTTCAGTAGCGCGATTTTCTGCCTTCTCAAGTCCGATACCTAACCGGGCATAACCGGGACGTAAGCCGTGCAATGTCTTCGCCAAACCCACATCAGCTTTTTTCTTAGTGAGTTCGTTTGTGGCTACCGCTCCCTCATATTTGCGATGGCTTTTATGCACTTTTGCGTCCGCCTCCTCAATCTGGGTCAGCGATTTGTAAGCTTTTTTAGCGTACCGAGCGCCCTCGGTTTTTTTCCTTTGCCAGCTCCTTGAGCTTGTCAGCTTCTTCCTTGTCAAAATAGCGAGGTGCGTCAACGACGGGCGAAGTGCGGATGCTGGCAAAGTTGCCGGGATTGAGCGGTGTGATGACGCTGGCATCTGTCGGGGCGGTCAATTTCTCAGATTTGCTGCTGATAGCATCACTGCTTTCGCCGCCGAATAGTCGGGTCATTGTTCCCATTATTTACCTACCTGAATTGTGATTTTTACGGGTAAAAGATTAAGTGGATTGATGCGTGGAAACATTCCTAAAATCAGCACGGCGAAACCAACCGACGCAAGAGCCAGAGCGAGGGCTTGTCCAAAATCAACCCATTCCAGCAAGTTAATCTGGCGCGAATTTTCAGTGGAAACAATCGAGGCGTCAATAGATGTGATTTCAGGTTTGCGATCGAACTCTAGACCGTGTGAATTTAGTAATGCTTCCCACGTTTTAGTAGCAGTGAGCTTGCCAAACTTTCGGGCTTCGCTATCACAAAGACCACAGGAATAAGCAACAGTTTTTAGGTGGTCAATACGACGGCAAGAGACAGGAGGCTTAGACATCGGTGACAAGTCTCAAATCATCGCCCGATATCATGTTTTCATCAAAGCAGGGGTAACAAATCTCAGAAGCACTGCCCCCAGTCCAATTGATGAGATATTCCCAGCGGTGGCGACTTGGATGCCAGCAGGCTCCCATTACTTCGCCAAGTTCGTCTTCAACTTCTTCACCTTCCGCATCTTCGTCGTCTAAGTCTTCATCTAGCCAAGGACTGCGGATTTTGTCGCCAACACTAAAAGCTGGGACAGGATGTGGGTATTTTTTTTCGGCTGACTTAGCCACTGGTTTGGCTGGCTCAGTAGCTGATTTGACCGCAAATAGCAAAGCAGCCGACACAACTTTCTGCAAAAGTTCGCGCCGGGAAAATGTAAAGTGTTGCGATCGCCCATCAGGAAACCGCGCCGAAATTGGCATAATTGTTAAGCTCCAACCGTTGTGTTTGAACGTTTGGGGAAGTCGTGACTTGGCTAGCATTGGAAGTGCTTGTCAGTCGCGCATCAATCTTCCTTACCTTTAGAGTGCAGGTTTACAGCCACCGTGTCAATAGGTAGCTGTAAAGTTTTGTGTCCCAAAAGTTGCCCCTAGAATCAACATCCTAACAGTATCAAAGCGGGCGTAAATGCTCCAAAATCTTGCCGTCTAAATACACAGCATTAATCACTCTTTCCGACGTATCGCACCACTTAGCAACAACCGCACTGGGTACACCCTTGCCAACCTGTTCGCTGATAAAAGTATCCCGGCAAGAATAGGGCGTAGTTGTCTTGCAATCCTGTTGATGTTGGCGGGCGTTTTCAGTAATCGGGTCAACTAATTTGTGCCACACCTGCTTAGTGAAATTGTTGTAATTAATCGCCCCGCCTTTAACAGGTGATGGAAAAACCAACCTATCTTTGTCAGTCAGACTTTGTGGCTTGATACTTTTCAACAACTGAATCAATTCTTGATTGCAAGGAAATTTACGCCGCTTGTTGTTTTTACTGCCGTCAACCCTTGTCTCCTTACCGCTTGGGTGCTGTATACTCCCGTTAAACACAATGTGAGAAAAGTCAGGAGCGATGTCACACCACCTCAAGCCCACAGCTTCAGATGGACGGCATCCAGTCAGCAGCCAGAACTGCACCATCGGGTAGTAAAAGCAAAACTTTTGTCCGGTTTCTCCCCTCCCGTTCCAAGTACCTCTGTGGTTCTTGAAAGCCTCCAATACCAGCTCTTTTTCTTGAGCTGTAAATGCGTTTGGATCCGGGTCGCTTTCCCAGTTGTGCTTAGGCAATTCTGCTGCCATCCCTTCAAACGGCGATACGGTTAAACCCTTAACAATCTTGAACTTAATCCCCCACTTTACCGCTGCATTTAGGTGAGTCAAAATCCTTTTAGTCATGCTGTTAGTCGTATCCTCCAACAGCCACGCGCGTACCTGCAAAGCACAGTCCTCTGATAGAGGCTGGTGAGGGCAACGGTCAATATAACCTTGAATGCCCGTCACCAAGTAATTGAAAGTTGTCGCTTTGAGTGCTGGTTTCTTGAATTCCAAGTATTTAGCAAACAGCTTAGTCAGTGTCAGTTCTGGCTTAGGCTTGACTGTCTCAATAACAGTCAGGTGAGTCTGCGTTTTGTACTTCTTGAGTGTGGGGTCAAACCGCTCAAACTTGATGTCAGATTCAATCAACTGTGCTTTAGCCTCTGCCAGTTCCCAGTTCTCAGGGGTATCTGCCAAGTTGAGGTAAAGAAACTTTCGGTTTCCCCCGTAAAGGTGTCGAGGCATTTGAAGGCGCAATCTCCCTTCATTGGTTTGAACAACAACAGAGCCTTTTTTCGCTTTAAGCGGTGGCAGGTTAGTCATGGCTGATTACCAACTCAACACCATCACGATACACCTTTTGGATACAGATTGGATACAATCCTCCGACACCTACTAAGGCAAAACCCGCAAACCACTGCATACAAAAGGATTCCCACTGTGAGTCCGCTAGCCTTCCAAGCTAACTATGCGGGTTCGATTCCCGCTGCCCGCTTGCGCCTACAAAAACCTCAAACCAACTATAAATCAACGGTTTGAGGTTTTTTATTGCTGATTTTTTCGGTTTTCAAGGGGTCTAGTTGACTAGAAATTGACTAGAAATTGGAGACAATTTGACTACGGAACGACCAAACTGAGTATCAACTGAGTATCCAATGACTACCTGATCGCCCTTTTTGGAGACAATTTGGAGACAAATGAATACAAATTGAATACAAAGCATACCTATATTCAGTTTGAGCCGTTTAGCTTTGCAAGTAGCTCTCAAAACGCCTCCACATCTGAGTTTGTGGTGAGCTGGGTACAAGAATAATTAGTTAACATAGAGTGCCCTGATTTGCCAAGCTTGCCAAGCGCACTCAGCTTGAGTTATGACTGATTCGGAGTTGCATCAGTCACAAGGAGAGCCCGTGAAATATTTTTCAGTAGTAATGTATTTGCTGCGGGAACGGCAACAGTTTCTCGAAGAAATTCGCCAAGGTGTCAAGCTCAAATCTAAAATTTTCGGTTTGTTGATTTCTAGTACCGTATTTTTTGGCATTTACGGAGCTATATTAGGTGCATCTAGTACGTGGATGCAATGTCTGGTTTCAGCAATTAAGTTGCCAGCACTTTACTTGCTGACGCTGATTATCTGCTTTCCCACACTGTACTTTTTTAATGTCATGTTTGGTTCAAAACGAACTTTTGAGCAGTATTTGACATTGTTGATGACAGCGATGGCGATGATTAGCGTTTTACTGTTTGGATTTGCACCTGTCAGTCTGTTTTTTCTTCTGAGCAGTCCCAATTACAATTTTTTTCTGGTGTTGAATGTTGCTATTATGGCAATCACAGGATTTTTGGGGGTAAGTTTCATTTATCAAGGAATGCACTTTCTGTCCGAACAAGATGCGGAAGGCAAAGACATCAGGCTAAATATTTTGCGCTTTTGGTTGGGACTTTATGCGTTTGTTGGCACTCAGTTGGGATGGACGCTGAGACCGTTTTTTGGGTCGTCGGGAATGGCTTTTCAACTCTTCCGAAACCGAGAAAGCAATTTTTATATGAGTCTGTGGCAATCAATTATGTCTCTGGGAGGATCGTAATCAATCCCTATTTAAGGAGATTTTAAAGAGTGATACAAGCGGATTTGGATGAGTTAAAAATTCCTGAGAAGGAGTTGGAGGATTTGAGCGGAATAGCTTTGAGCGACGGTTTTGCAGCGGATTTTTACCGACCTGCTGCATTACGGGACGGGAAAAAGCTGTTTTCTCTTTTGTTGAATGAGTTGCTGATATTTTGCTTGACATTAGTTGTTTCGCTGCCTGTTGCTTTACTGGCTAATCAACATAATGTTGGTTCATTTAGCGATGGTGAGATATTTGTCCGGGTTCTACAAATAACTTTGGGTTTGTCGCTGGCGATTACTGTTGCTTGGAATGTCTATAAATGGGTTAAGGCAAAACCTCTGGTAACGCTGGCGGGCCTGCTGGATGAAGTTGAGAAGTATCATGAGGTGATTCAGGCTTTAGATATTATTGATCGCCTAACGGCTGCTGGCAATTTACAAGCCAATTTAATTAACCGAGGAGATGCAATTGAAGCATTAAAAATTACTAGAGAAAGTTTAGTCTGTGCTTTGAAAACAGAGAGGATTCTCAGGGAAAATCAGCAATTTATCGGCCGCCGTTACGAGTTATTTGCTAATATTGAAAGTAATTTGGCTGCTTTGATGGCACTGGATGTGAGCGATCGGGCGACTGAATACGGGCGGTTGCTAAATGAAGCTTTGGAAATTGGGATGAGCGTGCACAAAGAGGTAAGAAAGTTGCAAAATGGGCGTTAGAGTTGCTGGAGAGTTCCTGGTTGGTAGTAAAAGTAGTAACTGAGATATTGCACCATGCTCAAGAACAGGCAGGATGCCTGTTCCACAAAAATTTAATTTTCTTGTGGGGAGTAGGGGTTGGGCATCCTGCCCGCCTCTGAAAGGCTTATTGAAAATGGTGCAATATAGAAGTTAATCCAAATTTTTTTCCCACCGTAAATTTAATCCTCAAAAATATCCAACTGTTCGTCCTCAGACTCTTTTTTGCCATCTTTTTTAACACCTTTCCGCAGCCCGATCGCAATTTTGCTATGTTTCTCAATCTGCTTCATCACCTGTCTCGCCCTGTCAATCACCGACGGCGGTAAACCAGCTAATCTCCCCGCTTCAATTCCGTAAGATTTGTCAGCACCTCCCGGCTGAACTTGGTGCAAAAATACGATTTGATCCGGCAATTCTTTCACTGTCACCTGATAATTTGCGACATTATCTAAAATAGAAGCTAACTCATTTAACTCGTGATAGTGAGTCGCAAAAATCGTCCGCGCCCGAATCTCAGTTGCTAAATATTCTGCCACAGACCAAGCAATCGAAAGTCCGTCAAACGTCGCCGTTCCCCTGCCAATTTCATCTAGCAAAACCAATGATTGCGGCGTCGCGTGATTGAGAATATT
Source organism: Microcoleus sp. AT3-D2 (assembly GCF_036705715.1). Lineage (NCBI taxonomy): Bacteria > Bacillati > Cyanobacteriota > Cyanophyceae > Oscillatoriales > Microcoleaceae > Microcoleus > Microcoleus sp. AT3-D2. Next base: position 35,103 of record NZ_JAUBVE010000011.1, read on the forward strand.
TGCAGTTTCGTTCATTTCCACCATAAACGTAGACTGACCCGTTGCCAAATCATCTACTGCGCCGACGCGGGTAAAAATGCGATCGCAAATTCCCAAACTCGCAGCTTTCGCCGGCACAAAACTGCCCATCTGCGCCATTAACTGGATTAAACCCACCTGCCGCAAGTAGCAGCTTTTCCCGCTAGCATTCGGCCCGGTTAAAATAATTAAATCTGGGCGGTTTAGCGATTCTTCCCGACCCAAAAAAGCAGAATTAGGTACAAAAAATCCCGGCGGCAAAGACTTTTCCACCACAGGATGACAACCTTCAATAATTTTAATTTCCCGACTTTCTGTCATAGTCGGGCGGCAGTAATTCTGGTAAACTGCAACTTCTGCTAAACCGCACAAAACATCCGCAGCCGCCACCGCGCGGGAAACGTTGCGAATAATTTCGGCGTGTTCTCCTACCTCCGATCGCACTTTAGCAAAAATATCATATTCCAATTGATTTAAATCTTCCCGCGCTGTCAGAATTCGCACTTCTCTTTCTTTTAATTCTTCAGTGCTGTAGCGTTCTTCATTGGTGAGAGTTTGCTTGCGGGTGTAGTCGTTCGGCACTTGGTCTACTTTCGATTTAGTAATGCTGATGTAATAGCCGAAAGCTTTATTGTAGCCTACTTTTAAATTAGAAATTCCGGTGCGCTTTCTCTCAGTTGCTTCTAAATTTGCAATCCATTCTTGGTCTGCTGATGCAGTGTGGCGCATTTCATCAAGCATGGCATTGATTCCCGATCGAATCAAACCTCCTTCTTTTAAATGAATCGGCGGTTCGTCAACTAAATGAGCGTGAATTTTACTTGCTAATTCTTCTAAAATTGGCGGTACATTTTGCAGCGCTTTCAAATAGGGCGATCGCCCTTGCGCTGCGATCGAAGCTAATTCCGGCAGTTTTCCCAGAGAATCAGCTAAAGCGACCAAATCCCGCGCGCTAGCTGTTCCCGAACCGGCGCGGCCTGTCAGTCTTTCGATGTCGTAAATTTGGCGCAGCAACTGCTGAAAATCTTGGCGCAGACCGTTATTTTCTACTAATTCTTGGATCGTGTCGTGTCTGGCGCCAATGCCTTTAATGTTGAGCAAAGGTTGCAGCACCCAGCGGCGCAAAGCGCGGCCTCCCATTGCGGTGCTGGTTTTATCTATCGCCCACAGCAGCGAACCGTGAAAAACCCCATCTCTCACTGTTTGAGTAATTTCGAGATTGCGGCGGGTTTGGTAGTCGAGTATGAGAAAATCGGTGAGAGTGTAAGTGTGCAATCTTTGCAAAGAAACTGCTTTTTCCTTTTGAGTCTCTTCGAGATATTGCAGCAAACCGCCGGCGGCGCGCACTGCGAGGGGCAAATGGCCACATCCCATACCTTCAAGCGATCGCACTTTGAATTTTTGCAGGATTCTTTGTTTTGCTTCGGGCAAAGTAAACGGAATTTGCGATCGCAAAGAATAGCAAAACGAATTCGGCAAACAATCGGGTAAATGCTCGGATTTCTCTCCGGGCCTCAACATAGTCACCAAATCCGGCGCATTAGTCGGTACCAAGACTTCCGAAGGTTGCAAACGCAGCAATTCGAGGGTTAATTGTTCTAAAGTGTCTGCTTGGGTAGTGACGAATTCTCCTGTAGAAATATCTGTATAAGCTAATCCCCAATGTTCCCCCGCTATCACAATTGCTGCTAAAAAATTATTTTGTCTGGGTTTGAGCATTCCGTCATCAGTCAAAGTTCCGGGAGTGAGAATGCGGGTAATTTCTCGCTTGACTTGGCGGCCTTCTTTAGCAGCAATCGAGGCATCTTCAACTTGATCGCAAACTACCACAGCATAGCCTTTTTCTACTAACATTGACGTGTAGCGATCGAGGGCGTGGTGCGGCACTCCTGTCATCGGCACTCGACCGATTTCTTTGCCGCTTTCTTTGCTAGTACAAACAAGTTCTAACTCCCTAGAAATCGTAACTGCATCTTGGAAAAAACACTCAAAAAAATCTCCCACTCGAAATAACAAAAGTGCGTGGGGATACTGTTCTTTCACTTCCACATACCGCTGCATCATCGGCGTTAGCTTGGTGAATTCTAGTAAGCGGTGGTCGGCATTGCGGATGTTGGGTTGAGTGGGGTCTGTTGGGGTAGATGCAGTGTAAGGCATAAAAGGCGATCGATAAATTTTAATCTTTAACAACTTTAGCGCAAGCTCGGCTTTTAGCTATAACTAATGATACAATATTTGACGATTATTCCTCCTTAAGCAGGGTGCGTGATTCTCAATATTGGGGCATGGTGTTGAGCTATACAAAAGTCAAGCACCCTACTTAATAATTGATAAACCCGCTTGTACTTGAGAATTTTTCGGTCGCCTTTTATCTAATGTGAGCTTAAGCCTCCGCTATAGTGAGATTAAGTGCGAAATTTTTATTTATTGTGAGAGGGGAGCGATGGGCGATCGACAAAAACAATCTCAGCTATGTAGTTGTTAGCTGTTATAGCAGATGTTGAAGGAAGAAAGAAGAAGGAAAAAGGAAAAAGGAAAAAGGCTTTAGTTATCTAGGAGAGAAGGAAGAAGGCTTTAGTTATCTATGAGAGAAGGAAGAAGCAATCTTCGGCAACGGTTTCAGCAATTAAGAATGTTCTAACCGTCTGGTGCGGTTGCTATAACTGTTGGGGCTTAACAGAAGAATGTGAAATCTCCCGCACTTTAGCCGGGGGAGAAACTTTACATTTTTGTTATTGAAAACAGCCGGAAGATAGATTTATAAATTATACCTTGGATAGAGATAAAATATATTTTATCTGCTTAAAATCAAAGAAATCCAAGTTAGTAATTAATCGGCGTAGTAAGTTTAAGATTTACAATCAAAAATCTGCTAGCTAGTAGTTAACTAGAGGAAAAAAAATAATGAAAGCTCTTTGCTGGCATGGAGCAAATGATGTGCGAGTTGATAATGTACCAGACCCAACAATTATCAATCCGCGCGATGCAATAGTTAAAATCACGTCTACAGCAATCTGCGGCTCAGATTTACACCTCTACGATGGCTTCATCCCGACAATGCAATCGGGCGACATCATGGGGCATGAATTCATGGGGGAAGTAGTCGAACTCGGCAGCCAAGTCAAGAACTTAAAAAAGGGCGATCGCGTCGTCATTCCTTTTACTATTTCTTGCGGCAGTTGCTTCTTTTGCAACCGCGATTTGTGGTCGCTGTGCGACAACTCTAACCCCAATGCTGGGCTAGCTGAAAAAATGTTCGGTCATTCGCCGGCGGGACTGTTTGGCTACTCGCATTTAACGGGCGGCTATGCAGGAGGTCAAGCAGAATACGCGCGGGTTCCGTTTGCAGATGTCGGCCCTTTAAAAATTCCCGACGGACTTTCTGACGAACAAGTATTGTTCCTCACCGATATCTTTCCTACTGGTTACATGGCGGCCGAAAACTGCGACATTCAGCCGGGGGATACTGTAGCAGTTTGGGGATGCGGGCCAGTCGGACAATTTGCAATCAGAAGCGCGTTTATGCTGGGGGCCGATCGAGTAATTGCGATCGACCGCGTACCGGAACGCTTGCAAATGGCGGCCGCGGCCAAAGCTGAAATCATCAATTACGAAGAAATAGACGCCGGGGAAGCCGTCACCGAAATGACCGGGGGACGCGGGCCCGACTCTTGCATCGACGCGGTGGGGATGGAAGCCCACGGCACCGGTCTCGACGCTTTGTACGACAAAGCCAAGCAAGCCGTGCGGTTGGAGAGCGATCGACCTACGGCCCTGCGACAAGTGATCCTCGCGTGTCGCAAGGGTGGCACAGTGTCAATTCCCGGCGTTTACGGCGGCTTCGTTGACAAAGTGCCATTAGGTGCAGCTTTCAACAAAGGCTTGACCATGAAAATGGGACAGACGCACGTTCACCGCTATTTGCGACCTTTGCTCGATCGCGTTCAAAAAGGCGAAATTGACCCGTCATTCGTAATTACGCACCGAATGAAATTGGATGAAGCGCCCCACGCCTACGATATTTTCAAACAGAAAAAAGACAACTGCATCAAAGTTGTCCTCAAACCCTAATTCGCATTTACCCTTCACGGAAAAACTATGCTTTTACAAGAAAAAGAATCAGGCGACTTGATTGAAATCCTCGATGTAGATGCTTTAATCAGCCCTACAAAAAATGAAGTGCCGGGAAAAAATCAAGCTGGTCAAGAAGAGCAAGAGACAGCAACTTTTCCAAAAAGTAAATTAGTGTTTCCTTCCGGTGAAGCTCTGCCGCGCTGTTGGACTGAGGAAAATTATCAAACTCATTGATTCCACTGATTCTCCCCATCCCGTTTAACAAGAGGGGGACTCGAAGCTAGGGGGATGGACACAGCACATAAGTGTCCGCTAAACCCGAAAAACCGCTCTCCAATAGGGGTTGATACCCCTGCAGGAGGGCGGTTTTGACGTGTTTTTTGACACCCGGAGGACACAGCGCTGTGTTTGTTTAAATAGAATGTACGATCGACCAAATTTAATATAGTCTTTAGTTCGCGGGCGCGAGAAACCGCATTAAACTAAAGTGATAAAGATAACCGGGTTGGATTTAATTTCTTTATGACTAAAAGCTGATTCCCCTCCATCGGTGGCAGCGTTAAAACTAATGAAAGTTAATCAAAAACCCCTTGGGAGGAATTCCCCATGTTTTACCATAAGAAGCCACTACAGTATTACAAAAGACCAGAAAAACCAGATGCCGTTTACGCCAAGAAAATACAAGAACTAATTGGCGGTACATTTGGCGAAATGACCGTGATGATGCAGTACCTATTTCAAGGTTGGAACTGCCGAGGCCCAGCGAAATATCGCGATATGCTGCTTGATGTCGGTACAGAAGAAATCGGGCATATCGAGATGCTAGCAACTATGATTGCTCACTTGTTAGATAAAGCTCCTGTATCTATGCAAGAAGAAGGTTTCAAGGATGCTGTGGTGGGTGCTGTGATGGGTGGAAACAGCCCGCGAGATGCGATCGCCGCCAGCATGAATCCGCAGCACGCAATTGTCTCGGGTTTGGGCGCACTTCCTAGCGACAGTGTAGGGTATCCCTGGAACGGCCGTTATATCGTTGCTAGTGGCAATCTTTTAGCAGATTTTCGCTCGAATTTGCACGCCGAATCGCAAGGAAGATTGCAGGCTGTGCGGATGTATGAAATGTCAGACGATCCGGGCGTGAAAGACACCCTGAGTTTTATGATCGCCCGCGACACGATGCACCAAAATTTGTGGCTGGCGGCGATCGAAGATTTAGAAAGTTCGGGAATAGAAACAACCCCCGTTCCGAGTTCCTTCCCGCAGGAGTTGGAAAAGTCAGAATTTGCTTATCAGTTTTGGAATCATTCTGAAGGTTCCGAAAGTAGCGAGGGACGCTGGGCGAAAGGCAAATCAATGGACGGCAAAGGCGAGTTTGAATATGTAGCCAATCCCCAACCGTTAGGGCCAGAACCAGTACCGCCGCCGCCCGAACCAAAATTGCACGGCACTGGCATGAAATAGCCAATCAAAAAGTTAATAGTAAGCTGACCAGTCCCCGATTGACTAATTAAGTAATTAAGGACTAAAGTCCTTACTACTAACCTCAGAAAAAACCAAAGTTCTTACTACGAGCCACAAGTTCGTAGTAAGAAATTTACTACATGATTGGCTAATTAATTAGTTAAGGACTTTAGTCCTTACTACAAACCAAGTTTTGGCAAAAAATCTAATAACTAACAGCAAATAGCTTATGGAATTGCAAGCAGTAATTCTCGATATTGACGGTACTCTGACGCTCAGCAATGACGCCCACGCTCAAGCATGGGTAGAGGCATTTGTGGCTTACGGCTACGAGGTGCCATTCGAGAAAGTTCGCCCGCTAATTGGCATGGGAGGCGACAAAGTTATACCCCAAATGGTATCAGAACTTTCCGACGAAGCAGGCGACGGGAAAAAGATTGCACAGCGGCGCAAAGAACTGATTATTAACCGCTTTTCTCCCGACCTTTCTCCCACCCGCGGTTCGCGGGATTTGCTGTTAAAAATGCAGCAAGAAGGATTGCGGCTAATTATTGCTACTTCAGCTACCACTGAAGAACTTTCCGGTTTGCTGAAAGCTGCACAAGTTGAGGATTTATTGGATCAAGCCACTACATCTAGCGATGCAGAAGCTTCTAAACCGGAACCGGATATTGTGGAAGCTGCTTTGAGCAAATTGCAGATGGAAGCGAGTCAGACTGTGATGTTAGCTGATACTCCTTACGATATCGAAGCTGCGGGGAAGTGCGGGGTGCCAGTAATTGCTTTTCGGTGCGGAGGTTTCGATGATGCTTCGCTGGCAAATGCTGCGGCAATTTACGATCACCCTGCTGATTTGTTGGCGCATTATGACGATTCTATTTTAGGGAAAAAGGAATTAGGGCGTTGCTGAATACAGGTATGGATTCAAGTTTTCGGAATGGCTATAAGCCAAGTAGGGTGGGTTTTGTAACATCAAGCGAAAAGTTAATTCATACGATGAATCAGCAACGCCAATATTTCTTTTGAAATTTTAGCGCTTTGTCTAGCAATGTCTAGATGGGCGAATCACCTAAACTCTGTACACTAAATTATTAGTCCTTACTGCATCTCTTTCACCATACCTTTTATGTCAGATCAACCTGCAGCAGAAATCGAACTGCTCCGTGCGGCGTACGCAGCCTTTAACGCGCGAGACATTGACGCTGCCCTTGCCCTCATGACTCCGGACGTGGCTTGGCCGAAAGCGTTCAAAGGTGGTTTTGTCCGTGGGTCTGAAGAAGTTCGCGCTTACTGGACGGAGCAATGGAGCGAAATCAATCCGCACGTCGAGCCGGTTTCCTTTTACTCGGAGGAGGCCGGGCGCATTTTGGTCGATGTGCATCAGGTCGTGCGTGACTTGGCTGGAGCAGTTCTTGCCGATGAGCACGTGGGCCATCGATTCACCCTTGAATACAACTTGATTCAAGCTATGGAAGTCTGTCCACTTCCATCGTCCACCCCTAATGCCTAACCACGCGCTCCAGCTAACAGGCAAAAGTAGCGGACTCCGAGGGCTTGTCGCAATTGGGAAATTTTGAATTCATAGCTGTATTCAGCAACGCCGGAATTAGTAGCGCGTTGAAGTAATACGGGCGCTAGCGGGTGGATTGCCACTATTAAGCGCGATCGCTCACAATCCACTCTACCTGATGGGCTTCTGTGCGATCGGGAATATCCAGCCGCGCAGCTAATTTGCGAATGACTGCTTCCGGTACAGTTGCTGTGCGCGATCGATTCCGCTGCAATATTTCTTCTAGAGGTACTTCTAGATAAACGATGCGAATGCGCGTTTGGTAAGCAGCAAAAAAATTAATTAATTGCTGCCGCATTTGTTTAGTGGTATTCGTGGCGTTCCACACAAAATAACGCCCCTCATTTATGTATTCGCGCGCTCTTTGTTTGGCGGCTGTGACCACATTTCCAGGGGTTTCGTCGGGAGGGACATTCATCTCTTTTCGCAGTGCATCCAGCGAGATTACTGGCAAATCTGGGAGATTTTTCCGAATCCAATAATCTTTACCGCTTCCTGGCAAGCCCGACATCAAAATTACTTCGCATTTAGTGTCGTCAAATGCGAAGTAATCCGGGTTTCCATTCTCTTTGCGGAAGTAGATAAATCGGCTGTGTGGTGATGGGAATTGTCGGGGAGAATCCAAACAATTATTTTCTTGACAAAACTCCCGAAATAGTTCTATTTTATCGAGCAGTTCTTGTCTGTCGCTACACAGTCGGCCGCGCACGTCTGCTTCGGCTAAAAGTGCGAGGAAATCGCAGCGGACAACTTGACTGACTTTAATTACAGACTGCTGCGGGTTGGGTTTATCGATCAGCCAGATGGGTAAACTGCCGAATTGGACGATCGCCACAACTGTTTCGCGAATCTCAAACTGCACAGGCGGCTCGAATTGGGATAAAATTTGTCTAACCATCCTCGCACCTTGGCGTGCGTGACCTTTTGAGCTAATTCTGCCGTCGGCTTCTATTTTTGTAAAGGCTGGTTTGGCGACATCGTGCAGCAAAGCGGCGGCAAAAAGTATCGATCGTTCTTGCACGGGTAATTGACGCCAATTTTGGGATGAGATTAATGCTTCGCAGACCATTCTGGTATGAATTAAAACGTCTCCTTCGGCGTGATAAATCGGGTCTTGCTGACATCCTTTTAAGTTTTGAATCCAATCGAAATGATTTTGAATGCTGTCCCAATCCAAAAACCAATGGGGCGGTTCGGGACAAAAGGGAAAAGTCCAAGTGGCCGAGGGCGATAACAGTGCATTCATAAATTCACCTGCTGGTTAACTAAAATTAAATAAATTCACATCGGGACGCAGAATATTGGGTATAATGGGGCGATTTAGCCAATGTCCTTCGGCATTTTTAATAGCCGTCACAAAGCTAGCACGCACGTATTTGTAACGCGCCTTTACTATGCCATCTTCTTCGACTTTAAGGTACAGCCCCTCCATGCGATCGCTCTTGTCAGTTTCTTTCAAGCATCGTTCTTCATCTAATCCCAATTCCCCGCAGTACAAACGCAACCGATCCAAATGTCCCGGTTGAATAAAATTAGATTTTTCCACAAACTGCATCATTTGCTTGGGCGATTTCAGCACTCCCGAAAACAGCACGGGAACGGACACTAACGGCAGTCCGCTTAACAACTTGCGGCGGGATTCTGTACTCAGAAATTGACTGGTTTCTAAGTCCAGCACATCGTATTCCATAAAATAGTGCGGCAAAAAATCATAAAAAACAGTGTGTTTGGCATAAAGCCATTCGCCGTAAAGAATGTAGCGATTTCCTAGCACTTCTCCCAGCGTCCCGCTGAGACTGAAAGCCCACTGTTTGAATAAGTTAAAATGTTTTTCCCTCGGCCCGCCGGTGAGATAGTGGCCGCGACTTTGCAGCAGCATTTGTCCATCTGGTGCGAAGCTGATGCCTGTATTAGCGCCGTCTACCTTTTCTTCAATCACTGTCGGGCGATCGCTCAAGGCGCTAAATGGCACGCTGTCGAGGTCTTCATCACCCGGCTGGAAACGCGAACCTTCGATGTGATAAGTTCTAGGATATTTAACAATTTTGAGCATCAGCCAATCCATTTTAGATTTGAGATTTGAGAGGCGACCCCATCCATTTTAGCTTTAATTTTAGATTTTAGACTTTAGAGGCTGCCCAATCCATTTAACCATTATAATGGAATGATCACAAAGGAGCGTGTAAGTTGAAAAGTCAAAGTTTCCAGAGCATATCATCAGCATTCGCTGGGATTCTATTAGTAGGCGCGCTACTCCTAGGCTTAAACTCTTTTGTCGTGATCAATCCAGGTCAAGCAGGGGTTGTCAGCGTTTTAGGAAAAGCCAGAGATGGAGCATTGTTAGAGGGATTTCACCTCAGACCCCCGCTGATCTCCAAGGTAGATGTGTACGATGTAACAGTGCAAAAATTTGAAGTTCCCGCCCAGAGTGCTACTAAAGACCTTCAGGATTTAAATGCTAGTTTTGCGATCAACTTTCGCCTCGATCCTGCGAGAATAGTTGATGTCCGAAGGACTCAAGGAACATTGGAGAATATAGTTTCAAAAATTATTGCTCCTCAGACGCAAGAAGCATTTAAAACAGCGGCTGCACTGAGAACCGCCGAACAATCTATTACTCAAAGAAGTGAACTGAAGCGAGACTTTGATACTGCGCTGAAGGAAAGGCTATCAAAGTATGATGTAATCGTGCTCGATACGAGCGTTGTTAACATTCGATTCTCGACAGATTTTGCGAAAGCGGTTGAGGAGAAACAGGTTGCTGAACAGCGAGCGCAAAGGGCTGTTTATGTGGCTCAGGAAGCAGAACAACAGGCTCAAGCTGATATTAACCGCGCTCAAGGTAGGGCGGAAGCTCAAAGACTTTTGGCTGAAACTTTGAAGGCTCAAGGCGGCGATTTAGTGCTGCAAAAAGAGGCGATCGAAGCTTGGAGAAGCGGCGGCGCTCAGATGCCAAAAGTGTTGGTGATGGGTGCAGGTTCGAGTCGGGTTCCTTTCATTTTTAATATGAGCGATATTCAGGAAGAACCCGAGCACCCGCAAGTGACCAACGATTAAAATATGACTGACGGTAACAAACCCGGTGTCTCCGAAAATATTGGCTTTGCTAACCAGAAATCTCGCAATAAACCGGGTTTCCTCAGAAAGCACACATAAGTCTTATGAGAGTTGCCGGAATATGCTACACTTCTGAAAGCCACAATATAACGACAGTTTGAATCTGTCGCTATAAAAGCGAAGTCCGCAATTAACACGCAGGCAACACACTCATTTTAGGAAGCAAGGAAAAATCATGACCCGCGCTATTATGGAAACCGACAAAGGCACAATCAATTTGGAATTGTTCGATGCGGATGCGCCTAACACAGTGAAGAATTTTGTTGACTTGGCGGAAAAAGGTTTTTACGATGGATTAGCCTTTCACCGAGTCATTCCTAACTTTATGATTCAAGGTGGCTGTCCAAAAGGCAATGGAACGGGCGGCCCCGGCTACAAAATCAAGTGCGAAATCAACTCCCACAAACATTTGGCAGGAACTTTATCGATGGCTCACGCAGGCCGCGATACGGGTGGCAGCCAATTCTTTATTTGCCATTCTCCTCAGTCTCATCTAGATGGAGTTCACACAACTTTTGGCAAAACTGAGGATATGTCTGTCGTCAATGCTATCCGCCAAGGTGACAAGATTATTTCGCTCAAAATTGAGCATTAATTTCCAGTAATTAGTTGTGTTTGTAGTAAGGATTTTAGTCCTTATTGCAAACACAACTTGTGGAAGTTAAGAGTTTTAAAATCTACAATTTATGACTGTTATCAATGATTATGCTGTGGTGGCTGAGTTAACTGAACTATATTTAAAATACGAAAAAGCTCTTTGTACGAATGATATTGAAACTCTCGATAATTTGTTCTGGGATGCGCCGGAAGTCGTGCGGTTTGGGGTGACGGAGAACCTGTACGGGAGTGATGAGGTGAGGGCTTTTCGCAAAGGACGATCGCCTGTAAATGTCGATCGAGAAATGTTCAACCTCAAAGTCGTGACATTCGATGCAGACACGGCGGTTGTGACGCTGGAATTTCGCCGTGTAATGGATGGAGTGGTGCGGCTGGGGCGGCAGAGTCAGATGTGGCGGAAGTTTCCTCAAGGGTGGAAGATTGTTTCCGCTCACGTTTCTTTGTTGCCGGTGTAGATGTTAAAGGTAAGGAAACAATAATTGTCTAAAGCAGGCGGACTTTATGACTGAATCATTCATCCTCTAGAGCAACGTCTAATAATTCAATTTCCCGACTTTCATCCTGATCTTCATAATTAAATTCTAATCTGCTCTGCTTAATAATCTCGCTCAATATATTGCTTAAGTACCCTTTCGCAACAGCTTGTTCAAATCTTTCTATCAGAATAGGAACATTTATTATTTCTTCTATACATTCCATGTACTGAGATACTATAGCATTTATTGAATACAGCTTTTGAGCTTGTGCTTCAATCTTTGATTTAATTTCACTATCTGAATCTAAAGATTTAACTACAAATGTTATCGGATACCTTTCAATTTTATCAATGTCTAGGAAATATTTATTTACATCTACAGTTTCAGTCACCTGAAAAAAACGTCCTAGGGGTTTCATTACAAAGTCAATTCCCCCATCATTAGCATTTGTCCTACCTGTTTTAAACAGCTTTAAATTTTCTGGCTGGAGTCTGTCTAGTGCATAACCCCAATAAATAACTCGGTCATTGTAGTAGTATTTTAATATACTGTAGCTGACTATCTCGAAAATTCGAGCATCTACATTTGGCGCTACCATTTGTTTTATAAATTCTCTGACTTGAACCTCTGTCAATCTTTGAGCATCTTTACAAATTTGAATAAACTTTTCAAAGCTATCTCTCTTAGCTTCAACGTAAGCATCAATGATGTGGATTACTGTTTCTGCTATATTGTGTTCATTCTCATTGATTGTGACTTTTAATAAATTTTCGTTAAACCAATACCTGTTATTTTTCTGATTTCTCAAAATTGGGATGAACTCACAAGTGGGAAAATATTTTTTAAATTCTTCATTCATCCTATGGTTCAAGCCATGATTTTGAAGCTTTTGCCCGAATGGTAATTCACGCTGTCTCTTAAAAAGATTCGTATAAACTGCACCTTCATAATCTGAATACATTCCTGTCCGATCAAAATTTTTCACCAAATAATCTTCAACTAAAACATAGATTGCGTATAAGTTGGCAAAACTTCCTCTTGATTTTGAGCCTTTATTTGAAGATTTAGTCTTGATATTCAAATATAAAATTAGCTGGCTTTCACGCAATATTTGATACCCCACGTCGCCAAACTTATCCTCTAAAATGGTCTTAATTATTTTTGTAAATTCATGTTCCATTTTTATTAGAGTTGTAAGTTTAGTGTTAGCTGCTGTGGCGAAAGTTCACCGGAGTTGACTTCAGACATGAGAGCCTCTTCACTCTCATCCGGGGTAATTTGCAACCTCCGCAATCCTATTTGTAGATACTTTTCTTGTAATTCTATACCGATTGACTTTCTGTTAAGCTGCTTGGCAACAAATGATGTGGTAAAAGTTCCCGAAAATATATCTAGTACAACGTCGCCCTCATTACTACTGGCTTTGATAATTCTTTCTAACAATGATGTTGGTTTTTGGGTAGGATGTTCCTCATACTCAGGCATACGATATCTCACTCTCGGAAACTCCCACACATTACCTGGAACTTTTTTAGAATTATATACTGATGGTGTAGCCTTGCGGTAGTCAATTAGTTTTCTAACAGCTCCGGTTTTCGCCTCTACCAGAATATCTGAGGAATTAAATGTATAATTTCGTTTGTCCTTGACGCAATATAAAATTGGTTCGTAAAGAGAGCCGTAAAATTTTTTTGCTTGTACGCCCGAACTGTCATAATACCACACTATTCGAGAAAGGATTGTTAAACGATCGCGCAAATATAAATCAAAGTAGGGCATACTTTGAGTTGACGCCATTAGATACAAACTGCCGTTATGCTTGAGCTTCTTAATACATAAGTTTAACCAACTATAACTCCATTCTAAATAATCGCTTTCAAATTCCCACTTGTCTTTAAAACCATTGAAATTTTTGCCAATATTATAGGGAGGATCTGCAAAAATTAAATCTATTGAGTTGTCTTGGATTTCACTGCCAAGCACTTCTAACACATCTCCTAAGATGAGTTGGTGGTCGTCAATTTCAAAGATTTTCATTTAGCCTAGCCTCTTCCAATTAATATTGGCTCTTGTCAAGTTTAGTGAGATATGTTCTCTAAATATTTAATACAGTTCATATTTGAGCAAAGTACACGGAATCGAGCCATTGAAAACAGGAATTCGCCGCGATGTCCTGAGTCCCACCTTTTTACCCAACTCCTTATTTCCCGTCAAAATAAACGCATTCCAACCTTTAAAACGATTCTTGAAAATATCGCCCAACATCTTGTACAAATCTCCTAATTCGCTAGCATCTCCCAGGCGCTCTCCGTAGGGAGGGTTACAAATCAGAACGCCTCTGTCTGCGGGTGCTTCCAACTGAGATAACTCGGTTTGAGCAAACTGAATCTTACCGGAAATACCAGCTTGCTGCGCGTTCGTGCGAGCTTGAGTTAACATATCGGAATCGCGATCGCACCCTGCAACAACCTCTTTAAGTTCCGGTAATTCGCTGTTTTCCGCTTCCGCCCACAATTGATCCCACAAAGGTTCGTCAAAATCCCGCCAAGTCATAAATCCAAACTTTTCTCGAAACAATCCCGGTGCAATATTCAATGCCTTTAAAGTCGCTTCCAAAGGCAAAGTTCCAGAACCGCACATCGGGTCTAAAAACGGCAAATCAGGCGTCCATTCTGCCATCTCCAACAAAGCCGCAGCTAGGGTTTCTTTGAGGGGAGCAAGCCCCATCGCCGGTCGATATCCCCGGCGGTGTAAACTGCCGCCCGAACTGTCTAAACTTAAAATAGCTCTATCTTGATGAATGTGAATGTTAATTAGCAAATCGGGATGCTCTACATCGACATTAGAACGCTTGTTAAATTGAAGGCGCTGTTGGTCGGCGATCGCATTTTTGACCTGCAAAGCTGTAAAGTGAGTGTGGTTCAACTTTTCGTTGCCACCGGTGCAGTTTACTGCTAAAGTATTGTCGGGATCTAAGTATTCGTCCCAAGGGATTTTTTGCACTTCGCGGTAGAGCATATCCGAGTTGTAACACCGGAATTCGGCGATCGGCATTAGCACTCGAAAAATAGTTCTCGACCAAAGATTGACGCGGTACAATAAAGCGCGATCGCCCGCAAAGTAAACCCCTGTAAAATCTGGCTTAACATCCTGGGCCCCTAAATGTTCTAATTCTTGGGCGGCAATAGTTTCTAATCCGCGCGCAACTGTAGCAAAATATTGGTTCATTGATAATTGGTAATTGGTAATTGGTAATTGGTAATTGGGAATTGGTTTTTCTCGATCGCTCTAAATTTAGATAGTAGCTGGTTTAAATCCTAACTCTCACAAACAATACTCTACCTTAAGCTAGATGTCTCGGTAAAAAAAATACTAATTTTCCGAACAGTTTTGTCAACAGGCGATCGCCCCAACCCGCGCCCAATCTACCTTATCGGCACAAAAACTAACGCCCAGAGGGTGCGCCTCCGCGCACCTCACCGCTGCAAGTCACAAACTGTCAGTAATACTCGTGAAATTAAAAGCTTTCACGCGCACTCCGGGCACGACACTACCGCCGTAACGCTTCACCGCACTAACTGCATCCACATCGCGCAACATATCAGGTAAAACTTGATTGAAACGCAGGTTTTTAATCGGGTAAGCAATTTTGCCATCTTCAATCCAAAAAGTACCGTCGCGAGTCATCCCCGTTACTTCCAATGTTTTCGGATTAACGTAGCGCACGTACCAAGCTCGACTGACAAAAATCCCTCGCTCGGTTTGAGCAATTAAATCTGCTAAACTTTGGTCGGAACCTGTCATCACGATCGGGTAATAAGCACCTTTCGCCTCTTTGCCTTTTTGTGCGGCCCAGTAGCGGGAATAAGACAAACTTTGAGGGACGCCATCTTTGATGATTTCCAAATAGTTATTGCTCAATCCGTCGCCGAAAAAAGTATTCGATCGCAGCAAAGGATGAGCCGGATCGCGCTGCACTTGCACTAACGGGCTAAAAAGTTGTTCCCCCGCACGGTTTCCCGCTGGTTTTCCCTCTGCATCCGCGATCGACATAAACGATCGCCCCTCATCCGCCGCCCTCGCATCCAGCCCCCAAATCACCCACGGTAGCAAGCCCGCAAAAGCAGCGCCGTCAAGGATTACCGGATAAACGCCGGGAGTGATGGGGCGCGGGTTGCGAGATGCGATCGCGCGATCGAGCACTTGTTCTGCTAATTGGGCGATCGGCAATTCGTTGATACTCCAAGCAGTGCTCTGAGCCCAACTAGAACCGTCTTCAACGCGAGCAGTAAAGCTGAAATCCGCGTCTGTAGACTGGTTGCAGGCGCGGAGTCCGGTTGACGAGGCGATCGCGTACAGCGACGCCTCAGTGCTCAAAGTGCCCGAACCATGAGCGCCCCCCTCGGAGGATCTGGCGCACGCTTGCTGCACCATTTCGGCCCGTGCTAGAGGCGATACAGTTGCCGTTGCTGCGTCGAAGGCGGGCGATCGCAAATCGTAGGTTTGAGGCGGCAGCAGCGGCATCCATTCGGGGTCTGCCGGCGCAATTCGGGCCAATTCTTCCGATCGCTTGACTGCAGAGGCGATCGCATCTTCATCAAATTCTGTAACAGCAGCAGAGGCGCTTTTGTTGCCGAAATAGCTAGTAATGCTCAGGCTAAATACTGTTTTGCTGATATTTTGGCTGATTTGATTTTCCGAGAATCTCGAAAGAGATTCCTCGCCAGTAGAGAGACTGACAAATACTTCCTCTGCTTTGGATAGTTTGACTGCTTTTTCTAGTAAAGATAAGGCTTGGTCTTCACTTAAAAGTGCGGGAGATGTTGTTACAATCATGATTAGTAATTAGGCATTGCGAATTGGGCATTGCGAATTGGGCATTGGTAATTAGGCATTGCGAATTGGGCATTGGGAATTGGGCATTGTTAGCAATTAACTAATAACTAAGAACCGATGCCCCATGCCCCATGCCCCATGCCCTATTACCCAATTTGAATATCCCTCACTCGCACCGGCACACAAGCGTGAGTCATCTGAGCAACCTGCATCGGCTCGCCCTTTCCGCATATATGAGTACCGCACTGAACCAGCTCCGAAGTCGGCCCGATCGCATCTATTTGATTCCAGAAATCAGTAGTCATCGCCTGATAAGTTACATCCTTCAACATACCGACAACTTTACCTTTTTCCACCTTCCAAAAAGCATCGCCGCCGAATTGAAAATTGCGCCGCTGCTGGTCGATCGAATAACTACCCATACCGTCGATTAAAATCCCGTCTTCCGTATCTGCAATCATCTCTGCCAAAGTAGCAGTATGGCTGCCGCCATCCGGGCCAGGTTCCAATCCCAAATTGGGAATTCTCACCATCGGCACGCTCGACCAACTGTCAGCGTAAGCAGAACCGTTGCTGCTACCGCGTCCGAGGCGATAAGCCGTCTCTCTGTCAGTGAGATAATCAACTAAAATTCCATCCTTGACAACGTACCACTCTTGTGATTTTACGCCCTCATCATCGTAACCCATTGTACCGCGGCCACCTGGTTGAGTGCGATCGCACTTAAAATTCACCCAAGGTGCAGCGTATTGCAGTTTATTTAACTTATCAGTAGTAGCAAAGCTCGTGCCAGCAAAATTAGATTCGTAGCCGTAAACCCGATCTAATTCAGTTGGATGCCCGACTGATTCGTGGATTGTCAAATACAAATTTGTCGGCTTAAGAATCAGGGATTTACAAATACCAGCAGGGATTTTAGGAGCGTGGACTTTCTCAATAGCTTCGGCCGCAACTCTTTCGACTTGACTCAACAAATCATCGGGATTAATATGTTCGTAACCGATATTCAGCGGCGGGCGTTCGTAACTGCGACTTTGGGCATCGCCGCCCGCAATTGCCGTACAGTCAAAACCCGGATAGCTGCGGTAGATTGTTTGTTCGATTAGCGAGCCTTCTGTAGAAGCAAAAACCTTGTCTTCGCGGCTGAACTGCAAAAAAGAAGAAGCTTTTTTGATGCCTTGTGCGCCGTGTGCTAGCAGCCGCTCGTTGATAGTTAGCAGCAGTTCGGCTTTGTCAGCAACGGGTACAGAAAAAGGATCGATGGCGATCGGAGTAATGTAGGTATCGACATATTTTTCTACAGGCACTAACCGCACCGGTTCCTTCTGAGTTAGGCGGCTGCCTTTAGCGATTTCTACAGCCAAAGCGACTATTCTTGCAACCTCTGCAGGTGTTTTGCTGTGACTGGCGGCAAACCCCCAAGCGCCGTCTAGAAGCACTCGCACGCCAAAACCGGAACTTACATTATCTGACAGTTGACTTAAAGATCGATCGCGCGCGTAAAGATTCTGCCTTCGGTAACTGCAAAAACGCACATCACCGTACTCGCAACCTGTTTCCCGAATCAAATCTACAGCCAAATTTGCTAACTCGTTAGCAGAGATTTTTGCAGTTAATTGCACCATAGTTATTCGTCATTCGTCGTTAGTTGTCAATTATTATAGCGCTTTTTAATTTTTTGAACGAACCGCGAAGACGCAAAGAGCGCGAAGGAATAAAAGAGAGAGGTTTTTCTCCTTCTCAACTAGAGTCTTTACCTGAAAACATCTACCTATCTTTTTTTTGCTATTCCTTCGCGTTTTTCGCGCCTTCGCGGTTCGTTAAATCCTACTCCATCTCCTGCAAAACCGCTGTCAAAATTTCCACAATGCGATCGATATGTTCCTTCTCAATAATCAGCGGTGGCGACAAAGCAATAATATCACCCGTAGTCCGAATTAGCAACCCTTTTTCATAGCACTGCAAGAAACAATCGAAAGCCCGTTTCCCCGGCTTCCCAGCAATAGATTCCAACTCAATACCTGCCACAAGTCCCAGATTGCGAACATCAATTACGTGGCGCACCCCTTTCAAAGAATGCACTGCATTTTCCCAGTAACCAGCCATCTTATCGGCTCGTTCAAACAGCTTTTCTTCCTCATAAATATCCAGCGTCGCCAAAGCAGCCGCACAAGCCAGAGGATGACCAGAATAAGTATAACCGTGAAAAAGCTCGATCGCATTTTCAGGAGCATTCATAAAAGCCTCATAAATGCCTTCTTTCACAAACACCGCCCCCATCGGCACCGTACCGTTTGTTATCCCTTTCGCCGCCGTCACAATATCAGGAACCACCCCAAAATATTCCGTTGCAAAACTAGAGCCGAGTCGCCCGAAGCCGGTAATAACCTCATCAAAAATTAGCAGAATTCCGTATTTGTCGCAAATCGCCCGCAGCCTCTCCAAATAACCTTTCGGGGGAATCAAAACACCTGTAGAACCAGCCACCGGTTCCACAATTACCGCTGCAATATTAGACGCATCGTGCAAAGCAACAATCCGCTCCAATTCATCCGCCAAATGCGCTCCCCATTCCGGTTGTTTGCGACTGAAAGCATTGTGTTCGAGATTGTGAGTGTGAGGCAAATGATCTACTCCCGTCAGCAAACTGCCAAAAAACTTGCGGTTTGTACCGATACCGCCGACAGAAATTCCCCCAAAACCAACGCCGTGATAGCCGCGTTCCCTACCGATTAATCGTTGGCGAGTTCCTTCACCTTTCACCCGGTGATAAGCAATCGCAATTTTCAAAGCAGTTTCTACAGATTCCGAACCAGAATTAGTAAAGAAAACGCGATCGAAATTGCCCGGAATCATCTTTACCAAACGTTCCGCCAATTCAAAAGCCCCCGGATGTCCCATCTGAAAAGCCGGCGAGTAATCCAAACGCAAAACCTGCTGTTTAACTGCTTCGGCAATTGTCTCGCGGGCGTGTCCTGCATTCACGCACCACAGCCCCGCAGTACCATCTAAAATTGAGCGGTTATCATCGCTTGTAAAGTGCATATCTTTGGCTGAAACCAATATTCGCGGATTCGCTTTAAACTGTCGGTTGGCAGTGAAGGGCATCCAGTAAGCGTCCATATTTGTCATTGTTTTTTTATCTTTTTATATTGATGATTCTACCTTCAAACTATAACTTGCTACCGATTGCAGATCGCCCGACAGTTATTATAATTTTACAAATATCTCTTGGCTCTTTTAATTAAAGCTTAGTTTATGATAGACTTAGGTATTAGACGGAGACTCGATCATGTCACTAACTGTCAAAGACTTAGAAAAAGTACAAGCCGAACATCCTGAATGGCGACTAGAGTTAATACAGGGGAATATCATTGCAATGGGCCCATGCGATTACACCTCAGATGAAATTGGTTCTCGGTTAATTATTCTTTTGGGAATCTGGGTACTGCCACGCAAGCTGGGTAGATTAACGGGTTCCAGCGCTGGCTTTATTTTACCAAATAGTGACTTGCGCGCACCCGATGTATCTTTTGTCAAAGCAGAAAAGCTGAAGCGGAGTCGGCGGGATTTTGTAGAATTGGTTCCTGACTTGATGGTGGAAATTAAATCTAAAACCGATCGCATCAAACTTATCAAAGAAAAAATACAATCATTTTTGAGTCTAGGAACCGAAGTGGGAATATTGATTGACCCGGACAGATTAACTCTCACAGTATATCGTACAACAGGAGCCGAGCCGGAAGTTCTCAGAGATGGAGACATATTGACAATTCCAGAGTTTTTCCCTGGCTGGGAATTGCCAATTTCTGATTTGTGGCCACCCGTTTTTGATTGAAAAATTAGTCGGTTCATAGTAATGAATGTAAGTCCTCTCTATGAATAAGGACTTGCATTCCTCACTACGAACCATTGAGAGAAGCTTAGATAGCTAATTCACGATCGCACCGACAGACTCATGCTGCAACAAACCTGTCAGCATTTTCACAGGGCGTTCCCCGTAGGGCCACGCGAAAGCATGGCGGAAAGCAGCTTCTTGACACGCTTGCAACTGCCTAAAATCAATGATATCCAAAGTTAACAAATTCTCGTACTCGAAAGGCAATCGCACGTTGTGCAATCCGGCGTTGTCAGTACAAATGGCAATATCGACACCAGCTTCAAAACATCGATCGAACACAACCTTCAATTCGCGCATATCTTGCAACGTCCCCGTTTTGAGATAGGTAGTCGGGCAAACTTCCAAGCATTGACCCCTGCGCGCGACTTCTGGCAGCAATTCGGGATATTTTAAGGGAATTTGAATCCCGTGGCCGATACGCATTAGATAGGGCAGAAGTTCGGGATAACAGCCAGAGGTAGTTTCGTAGAGGTGTCCGGTGGTTTTGATGCCGATCGACCTCGCGTACTGGTACAATCCGACAAACTCCTCCAAACGCTCGCCAATACAATCATCGCCACCAGCTATATCGATCGCACAAACATATTCTCCCATCCCGGCCGCCAAATCTACGATCGCCCGATTCACCTCATAGGGTAAACGCGAGTGCATACACAAAATTTGGCTAGTAACAATCGGACAATCGCTAATTTGACTTGCCTTGCCCACAACCTGTACAATTTCTGCCATCAAATCAATGCGTTCTGACTGATCCAAATGTTCTGGAGTCCGCAAATAAGGCGTATAGCGCAACTCCAAATAAGCCAGATTTTCAAACACGTAAGCGCCCCGCATCAACCGATAGATAAAATAAGGCAAAGTTTCAACAGTTTGAACGCTTTCTACCAGCGTGTGCAGTTCCAAATACTCATTGAGAGTATTGCGCGGACGAGTGTAGAACTCCTCAAACTCCGAGTATTTTTGAAATCGATTAACCATCTCAGCATTGTGGCGATCGAAATACCGCCACAGCACCCTAGGAACGACAGAACCACCCAGATGGCGGTGCAACTCAGCGTGTAAAGTCATGCGATTTTAGATTTTAGATTTTAGATTTTAGATTGAAAGAATTGAAGGATTGAAGAATTGAAGGATTGAAGAATTTGTAATTTAGTCCTATACGCATCAGTGGCCAGAAACCGGGTTTTCCCACATACCAGCCAACAACCTCCAGCAGGTAAACTGTTCCACATTTAAGCTGCACATTGGATTCCCATAAAAACTCATCAAATCCTCTCTCATTCTCCCCTCTCCCATTCTCCCCCTATCGGGCTCTCCTTTCCCAAGTCCCCCGATAGTGCTGGAAGTGGGTTGATCAGAGCAATACAGCCTCAAGTCTTTCAATTGTAACAAAAATTTATTTGACATTTAGGACGCATTCATACATAATCGGAGATTGTGTCAACCTGAACTGAACGCGAGAAACCCTTGGCTAACGTAGTTGTGATCGGCGCCCAGTGGGGCGATGAAGGAAAAGGCAAAATTACCGATTTGCTCAGCAAATCCGCAGATATCGTTGTCCGCTACCAAGGGGGCGTCAACGCCGGTCACACCGTGGTAGTAAACGGTCAGACTTTCAAGCTGCACTTAATTCCGTCCGGGATTCTCTACCCTGATAAAGAGTGTATCATCGGCTGCGGCACGGTCATTGACCCCAAAGTTTTAATTGCAGAGTTAGACCAGCTAGAGGCACTGAATATTTCGACGGCCTCGCTGATGATTTCGGAAACTGCTCACGTAACGATGCCCTATCATCGATTAATTGATGTAGCATCGGAAACCCAGCGGGGAAATTATAAAATCGGGACGACGGGACGCGGCATCGGCCCTACTTACGCCGACAAGTCCGAACGCACTGGCATTCGGATGCTCGATTTAATGGACTTGGAAGGGTTGCAAGAACAATTGGAATGGACGATTAATTGTAAAAATGTCCTTCTCGAAAAACTCTACAATTTGCCACCTCTAAATCCCCAAGATGTAATTGATGAATATCGAGTTTATGCCGAACGTTTGCGGCCGCACGTAGTAGATAGTTCCCTGAAGATTTATGAGGGACTTCACAAGCGGAAAAATATTCTGTTTGAAGGCGCGCAAGGCACTTTATTAGACTTAGATCACGGTACTTATCCTTACGTTACTTCCAGCAATCCCATCGCTGGTGGGGCTTGTGTTGGAACCGGAGTCGGCCCGACAGCGATCGATCGCGTAATTGGCGTAGCAAAAGCTTATACAACCCGCGTCGGAGAAGGCCCATTCCCTACCGAAATGGTAGATGGAATTGGCGCAATTTTGGGCGATAGAGGTGCAGAATTCGGCACGACAACCGGTCGCAAACGCCGCTGCGGCTGGTTCGATGCGGTAATCGGCCGCTACGCAGTCCGCATCAACGGCCTTGACTGTCTGGCAATTACCAAACTAGATGTTTTGGATGAATTAGAAGAAATAAAAGTTTGCGTTGCTTACGAAATTGACGGCGAAAAATGTGTTGATTTCCCGAAAAGTTCCCGGATATTTGCTCGCTGCAAACCTATTTACGAAACCCTTCCTGGTTGGAAACAGTCTACGGAAGAGTGCCGGAATTTGGAAGATTTGCCGCAGCAAGCTTTGGATTATCTGAAGTTTTTGGCAGATTTGATGGAAGTGCCGATCGCGATCGTTTCTCTCGGTGCGAGCCGCGACCAAACTATTATTGTAGAAGACCCGATTCACGGCCCGAAACGCGCTTTGCTCTCTGCTGACGGTACGCCTGTAGCATCACAATCATAACAGGTTTAGTTATAATAGACAAAAAGGGTCTATCTCATGTGTGACGATGCTCCAATGACCGATGAAGATCGTCTGATATACCAACTAACCCTTCATCGAGATTTGGTGGGCTGGGTAATCGGAAAGTTAGCTGAAGCTGGCATTGCATCCCAGAGAACTACTGGCAACGATCCGAAAGGAGACATTTTGATTGTCGCTCCCAATGAGGTCTCGCAAGTAAAAGAAATAATTCGGGATCTTCATAATCAATACACGAGAGAAAATATCAAAGATTCACAGTCAACCTTAGAGGAAAGAAAAACAAACTTACCGCATATAGAAATTAAAACCACATACCTTTCAGGAAAAGCAGTTAATGAAATTATTGATACTGCTACTGTCATTGCAGTTGTAAGTGCCGATAGAATTTCTGGACCTGGCAAGGCAAAATTTATAAAAGCAGGTATAGCTTATGCAGAAAATATTCCTTTGAACGAGTTTCTAGATGTTTAGTAGCAGGAGTAATCCCAATGTTTGACATCAGTTTTTATTCAGCAAATGGTGAACCGTCCGATAGTGTAAGAATAACAGCAGCTACTTACGAATGGTTAGCAAAATCAGCATTTTCAAAAATAGGTGGCGAATCAGTCGAAACCCAAATTTACCTAGATGAAGAAAATGTAATTCTGCCTCTAGTTGAATTAAATCAAGATATTCGCCAGCAGTTCAAGAAAATTTTCAGCGAAGCAATCATCAGTGAAAGCGATGCAGTTCTTACTAAGCTTGGTGATTACCCTTCAAAAGAAGAGTATCAATCAGGAACGTACCGTCTCAGAAAAATGCTGGAATTGCTCAAGTGTGTGGAAAACGAAAATTATCAATACCTTCAGCGAATTTAATCGGGACTTACGCAACTGGTTCAATTCGTAGGGTGCGTCAGTTGATAAGACCTAAATTTTTTGTCATAAACTCAATACTGACGCACCATACAAGCTAGTTAAAGTGTGACCGTTGACCTGAGTCTGATTAATGTTCGATCGCAATATCACAATTCTGGTAAAATGTGAAAACAATCAACAGAAAGTCATAAAATGGAACTCGCAGTAGAATGTCAAAAGCGGGCAGAAGGCAGCAAACCTAACGCCCTCCGCCGCTCTGGATTGATTCCCGCCGTCCTCTACGGGCACAAAGGCTCTGAATCCATTTCCCTTACCATCAAAGCCAAAACAGTCGAACACCTGCTCAAAAAGCACGTAGTCAACAATACCCTAATTGACCTCAGCATTCCCGACCTCTCTTGGAGCGGAAAAACATTGCTCCGGGAAGTTCAAGTTCATCCTTGGAAGGGCTATCCTTACCACCTGAGCTTTTTCTCCGTGGCAACTCAAGACAGCCTGGAAGTTGAATTGTCACTGCGTTTTGTTGGTGAAGCTGTAGGCGTCAAGTTAGAAGGCGGCATCTTGGATACCGTACTGACGCAACTCGCAGTTAAGTGCAAACCTGACAGCATTCCTGAAGCAATTGAAGTAGATATTTCTAATTTAAAGGTTGGGGATGCGCTGCACATTCACGAATTAGTTTTGCCTGCAGGAGTGGTAGCTCTCGGCGAACCTGATCAGGTGGTTGTTACCGTGCTGGGAATTCAAGCAGGTTCTGAAGCCGAAGACGCAGAAGAAGACGCAGCCGCAGCAGCTTAATTAGTGATTGCTAATAGTTGTTAACTAATGGTTGAAAAAAAAGGGCGATCGCTTTCTCCCAAAAGGGCGATCGTTTTTTGCTAAAAAGGCTATTATAATTTGGGTTCGATCTCACATCTTGCGCCATTTGTAATATTTTTTTAGGCGTGCTCCCTTGCCCAGTCCACAAGCAAGCATCCCACAAGCCAGCATCGGCAGTGTTTACTTTTCTTTACAAAACGGGCGATCGACCAGAAGCTACAAGAGTGGGGACTGGCGCGCAAATCCGCCAAAAACCAGGCTGATTCGTACATATTGAGCCGTAAAATCAAAAAAATCAACCGAGAATCCCGGTTCCTCCCCAGCAACGGGAATCAAAAAAATTAAGAATTAGGGGAACAAGCCCGCTACTGTTAGTGTCAAACGCGAGTATAATTGTGAAACGTTTTGACTACCCTATTTAATTCCTGCCTCTGGAGCCGCCGCCCATATGCCATCAACAGTGAATACAGAATCAACAGCGGTTCAATTTAACCAACAGGGAGAAACATACTTATCCCAAGGAAAAATAGAAGAAGCGATCGCATCCTGCGAGCAAGCTTTGAAGATTCACCCCAATTTTGCACCAGCTTACAAGACTTTGGGCAACGCGCTGCAAGCTCAAGGCAGGATGGAAGAGGCGCGGCACTGGTACGCAAAAGCGATTGAAATAGAACCGAATTTTGCGGAAGTATATGCGAATTTGGGCAGCCTGGGCGCGCAGCAGCAAAAATGGCAGGAGGCGATCGGATTTTATCAAAAGGCGATCGCGATTAAGCCGAATTTCGCGGGAGTGTACCGGAATTTAGCAAAAGTATTCGGACAAATTAGCAAACCGGAAGAAGCCCAGCAGTGCTGGTATCAAGCATTTAGTTTGGAACCGGAAAAAGTACCGCCTGGGGAACACTTGAATATGGGCGACGCTTTTTTTCGGCAGGAAAAATTTCCCGAAGCGATCGCTTGTTACGATCACGCCATAAAATTAAATCCTAATGTGGCAACTGCTTACCAAAATTTGGGCGAAGCGCTCAAAAAACAAGGCAAGTTAGAGGAAGCGACAGCATATTATCGAAAAGCTATTGAACTGAACGCAGCTAATGCGAGAAACGGCAGCGAGGGACAGCAAACTTTGGCGGGTGCAACGGCGACAAACGGTGCAGTTAAGCAGCAGCCCGCAGCAACCGCAGTTAAGCCGCCAGTGCAGCAGCCAGTTAAGCCGCCAGTGCAGCAGGCAGTTAATTCTACAATTAATATAGAAGATCCAGAAGGATACAAAATACTGGCAGAAGGCTATTTTGCTCAGGGCAAATTGGAACACGCGATCGCAGCTTGCAAGAAGGCGCTGCAAATTAAGCCGGAAGCGCCGCTTTACAAAATGCTGGGCAACGCCCTGCAAGCTGGCGGCAAGATTGATGAAGCTAAAAGTTGCTATGTCAAAGCAATAGAAATTAACCCAAATTTTGCCGAAGCTTATGCTAATTATGGCAGCATTTGCGCGCAGCAGGAACAGTGGCAGCAAGCGGTTTCAGCTTACGAAAAGGCGATCGCCCTGAAACCGGATTTTGCGGGTGCTTTTCGCAATTTTGCGAAACTGTTAAGTCAGTTAGGCAAGTCGGAGGAGGCGGCTGAGGCTTGGTATCGAGCATTTGCGATCGACCCCAAATCCGGCACCGCTGAGGAACACGAGAATTTAGCAAAAACTTTGATCGAGCAAGGTAAGGTAGAGAAGGGAATTGAGTGTTACCGGCGCGCGGTTGAGTTGAACCCAAATGCTGGTGCAGCTTATCACGAATTGGGCGAAATTCTTAAGGGTCAAGAACAGTGGGAAGCGGCGGTAGATGCTTACACTAATGCCATTAGAAATAATCCCGATCTTTCTTGGTCGCACAACAATTTAGCAGAGTCGCTGGTTAAGTTGGAACGGTGGGAGGAAGCTGTAAATGCTTACCGCAAAGCGATCGAATTAAATCCAGATTTTAGCTGGTCTCACAACAATTTAGCAGATGTGTTGCTGAAGTTGGAACGGTGGGAAGAAGCTGTAGAGTCTTACCGGAAAGCAACAGAATTAAATCCAGATTTCAGTTGGTCGCACAACTATTTAGCAGACGCGCTGATTAAGCTGGGAAGGTGGGATGAGGCAATTTCGGCTTACCGAAGGTCGATCGAATTCAATCCCGACCATTTTTGGGCGCACAACAATTTAGCAGAAGCGCTGGTGAATTTGGAACGTTGGGATGAGGCGGTTATTGCGTACCGGCGTGCTAACGAAGTTAATCCGAATTTCTTCTGGTCGCAGAGCAAGTTGGGCGACGTGCTGCTAGAAATGGAAAGGTGGGAGGATGCGATCGATGTTTACCGACGCGCGGCCGAGTTAAATCCTGATTTTCCGTGGACTTATTACAACATGGCAACGGCTTTTGAGAAGCTGGAACGGTGGGATGAGTCGATCGCCGCTTACCGCCGCGCTGCGGAAATTCAGGCGGATTTGCCGTGGCTTTCGCAAAAGTTGGCTGATGCTTTGAGGATGCGATCGCAGTGGGATTTGAAGGAAGCGATGCGTTTGTATCGGCGGGCGATTCAGGAGAATCCAGATGACGTGCAGTTGTATCACAAGGCGCTGGAGATTGCGCCGAATGATGCTGACCTTTATGTTGAGTTGGCTAATGCTTTGGTGCGGCACAGTTGGCCGGATGGGGCGATCGTTTTTTATCAAATGGCGTTGCAGATTCGGCCTGATGACAAGGCTATTTCTGGGCTGTTAGAAGAGGTGTTAAAAAAAAAGGGAATAACTAAAACGGCGGAAAAGAGCGATCACGCTGTTCACGGACACTCTGGAAAGGCGATCGAACACACCCCTGGGATAGCTGCGGAGTACCACGAATTAGGGTCGTCTCTGCAAGAAGAAGGTAAATTTGCCGAGGCTGTGGCCGCCTACCGCAAAGCAATTTCAATTAATCCCAATTACTTTGGAACTCACCACAATTTAGGCGATGTCCTGAAATGGATCGGTAAAGTTGATGAGTCTATTAAAAGCTATCAGAAAGCGGCTGAACTGAATCCAAATTTTGTTTGGTCGCACCACAACTTAGCGGATGTATTTCAACAAGAAGGTCGGCTTGATGAAGCTGTTGTTGCTTATCGGAAAGCGATCGAGGTTGCTCCTGACTTTGGCTGGTCGTACCACAATTTAGCAAAAACTTTAGCTAAACAAGACAAGCTTTCGGAAGCTCTGGAAGCTTATCAGACGGCGAGCAAACTCGATCCGAAACTTTTTGGTTTGGATTACCAAAACTTGCGAGATTCGCTATTCCTCGGTCAAGACCCAGCTTACACCAAGTGGCGCGCTAAGAACAGCCCCAGAGAAGCTGACTTGCGGAAGATGGCTGAAACATTAGAAATCTTTAACTACAAGCCGCTGATTAGCATCGTCATGCCTGCTTACAATACGCCAGAAAATTATTTGGAGGAGGCAATAGAATCAGTTCTGAATCAGATATATCCCTACTGGGAATTGTGCATTGCGGACGACGCCTCAACTGCGCCTCATGTCAAGCGAATTTTGCAAGAATATGCAGCCCAAGATAGCCGGATAAAAGTAGCTTACAGAACCAAAAATGGTCACATTTCTAACTGTTCCAATTCTGCTTTGGAGTTGGCGACGGGTGAATTTGTGTCTTTATTAGACCACGACGATACACTGACACCAGAGGCGTTGTATGAAGTGGTGCTGCTGCTGAACCGCCACCCGGAAGCGGACATGATTTATTCAGATGAAGACAAGATTTATCAGGATCAGGAACTGATAAATCCTTTCTTCAAGGCAGAATGGAGTCCGGATTCATTTTTATCTCGGATGTACACTTGCCATTTGGGAACTTACAGGCGATCACTAATTAATGAAATCGGCGGCTTTAGACCCGGTTTTGAAGGAGCTCAGGATTATGATTTGGTTTTGAGGTTTACAGAAAAAACTGACAAAATCTTTCACATCCCTAAAATTCTTTACCACTGGAGAATGCACGCGGGTTCGGCTGCTGGCGGTGTAGATGCTAAACCCTATGCCTATGATGCAGGGCAAAAAGCTTTGCAAGAGGCGATCGAACGCAGGGGCGAACCGGGGAAAATTGAAGGCGTTCCCTACTTTTTGGGACACTTTATTGCACGCTACCAAATTGCGGATTACAAGCGGGTCAGCATCATTATTCCGACGCGGGATTTGGGGGATGTTTTGGACAATTGCTTGGAGTCTATTTTTACTAAGAGCGTCTACCCCAACTACGAAGTTATCGTCATCGACAACGGCAGTCAAGAGCAACACACGGCGGAAATTCTGGCTAAATGGACGGCTAAGGAATCAGCGAGGTTTAAAAGTTACAGACTCGATATTCCGTTTAATTTCTCTAAGATTAACAACTACGCTGCTAGCAAAGCGGAGGGAGATTACTTGTTGTTCTTGAATAACGATACAGAGGTAATTACTCCCGATTGGATTGACGGGATGGTTGAACAAGCTCAGAGAAGCTCGATCGGGGCTGTCGGCAATTTGTTGATATACTCAGATAACAAAATCCAGCACGCGGGAGTGGTTATGGGACTCGGTGGCGGAGTTGCCGGTCACAGTTATTACCATATGCCGCGATCCATACCAGGATATTTCGGGAATGTGGTAGGCATGAATAATGTTTCAGCGGTAACTGCTGCCTGTTTAATGTGTCGCCGCGAAGTATTTGAAAGTGTTGGGGGGTTTGACGAAGAACTAACAGTGGCGTACAATGATGTGGATTTGTGTTTGAAAATGCTAGAGAAAGGGTACCGCAATATTTACCTGCCTCATGTAGTTCTCTACCACCACGAATCTAAAAGCCGGGGTTACGAAGACTCGCCTGAAAAGAAAGTGCGGCTGAGGAAGGAATCGAAGCTGATGGAAAGCCGCTGGCAAAAATATATTGATAATGACCCTTACTACAGCCCTCATTTAACCAGAGCTTGTCAAGACAGCGGTATCAGATTGGAGGACGAGAATTGGCGGCCGACGAATTAGGAACATACCCATGAATTAAGGGTGTCAATTTAAGACTGAAACTCTCTGTATCTCTGGTTTGTACCAAAGTCTCGATCCCCCTAAATCCCCCTTAAGAAGGGGGATTTTGAACGCTTATTGTTCACCCCTTGTAGGAGCGGTGCCCCCGTGCCCGCCCTGGACTAGGGAAATCTAGAGGATTGTGACTCAGACTCAAGAAGGAAGACTTTCAACACTCTTGTCCCCCCCTTGCTAAGGGGGGCTAGGGGGGATCGAGAGGATTGTGACTCAGACAGAAAACCGATACAATTCACCTGACGGCACCAATGTCAAAAACCTGTAGGGGCGGGTTCACCGATAGCTTCAAGGAATACCCAAAGACTAAAAAACCCGCCCCACCCCGCGCGAGAATCCTGAAGATTGACATGGGTGCAAGATGTCAGATACAAGGTACTTATAAACCCAGCCTCGACCAAGCTAAAAAAATGAAATCTACGGTACAAAATTATGAATAACTCATTACAAGTGCATGAAGAGACTGCTTCTAATTATTTTCATCAAGGCAACCTCCTGAAACAATCTGGTAAATTTGAGGAAGCAGCAGCCGCCTACCAGCGCTGTACTGAACTCAACCCGGAATTTTCCTGGTATCACCACAATTTGGGTGAAGTTTTGGCGAAGTTGGGGCAGTGGGATGGCGCTGAGAGAAGCTACCGCAGGGCCTGCGAACTCAACTCCAATTCTGCCTGGTATTGGCACAATTTAGGGGAGGTTTTGGAACAGCAGGGGAATCTCGATGAGGCCGTGGCTGCGTACCGCAAAGCTGTGGCAATATATCCGGATTTCTACGAGTTTCACAATAGTTTGGGAAAGGCTTTGTGCTTGCAAGGTCAACTCGATGAATCTATAAGTTGTTTGCGAAAAGCGATCGAGCTTGACTCGGAATCGGCTTTGCCTTACCAAAATTTGTGGGAGGCTTTGGCAAGATTGGGACGGGTTGATGAAGGGATTGATTGCTTGCGTCATGCGATCGAGCTAAATCCGGGCGAGGGAGATTTGTACCTGAAGTTGGCAGAAGCTTTGCAAGGCAAGAATGAATTAGCAGAAGCCGTGGGTTATTACCGGAAGGCGATTGAGTTGAAGCCTGATTTGCATTGGTCTTACTATAAAATGGGAACGGCTTTAGCGGCACAAGGTAAATGGGAGGAGGCGATCGCAGCTTACACGAAGGCGACTGAGTTGGAACCGGGTTCGGCGATCGTTCACCACTATTTAGGGCATACTTTGTCGCTGATGCAGCGGTGGGAGGAGGCAACCGCTTGTTATCGGAAAGCGATCACTCTTGCCCCCAATGTTGCTACCGTATACTTTCATTTAGGCGATGCCTTAGCGACACAGCAAAGGTGGCACGAAGCTGTAGCTGAGTACCGGAAGTCTGTCGAGATTGAACCAAACTCTCTTGAATCTCAAGACCATTTAGGATTTGCTCTGGCTCAACTTCAGCGCTGGGACGAAGCGATCGACTCCTATCGCAAAGCTATTGAGCTAGCCCCCGACTCGGATGTGGTTTATTACCATTTAGGAGATGCTCTACAACAGCGATCTTGTATCCCGTCTCTTACACAAGAAGTTCAGTCGGATTTAGATGAGGCGATCAAGTGTTATCGCAAGGCGATCGAACTTAACCCAAGGAATGTCGAGACTTACCAAAAGATGCTGGAGATTAAGGCTGACGAGTATGAATTATACAAACCATTAGGCAATATTTTGTTAGAGCAAAATCGGGTGGATGAGGCAATCGCTTGTTATCAAAAGGCACTTGCAATTAAATCCGATGAGATTGAAATCCACCAGAAGTTAGGGGAAGCTTTTGTAATAAACAATGCTTTAGAAGATGCGATCGCGTCGTATCGCCAGGCTGTTGAGCTTAACCCAGAGGATGCTCAAATTTATCATAAGTTAGGGGAAGCTCTGCAAAAACAAGGTAATTTAGATCAAGCTATTTTTGCCTACCAAAGAGCTATCTATATCGAGCCAAACTACTTTGGCTCTCACCATAATTTAGGGGATGTCCTTCAACAAAAAAGTTTTTTTGAGGAAGCTATCACCGCCTACAATCAATCTATTGAGCTGAACCCAAACTTTGTATGGTCTCACCATAACTTAGGGGATGCCCTGGCCGCCAAGGGAAATCTTGAAGAAGCTATTAGTTCATACCGCCAAGCTATTGAGGTTGATTCTAATTTTGCTTGGTCTCACCACAATTTAGCCAAAGTTTTCGCCAAACAAGCTCGGAATCGTGAAGCTGTTGCTTCTTACTTGAAGGCTATAGAACTCGATCCTAGTTTTTTTACCCAGTATTACCAAAAATTAGAAAAGGCTCTACTGGGTGACTAAGGTGCGATTCACCTGAAGTTTTATTCTATGCCTGCCCCACAAATCTACTTGTGCCCAGTATTGGCTTAACCCTAACGGCTCGACCCATTAATTGTTTCCACTCTTCTGAGTTAGTCAGCGAATAGGTATCAAATTCACAACCTTTTTCTGAGGAAAACTTAGCCAAACTTTCTAACCAGTCATTAACGGTTTGGGTTCCTGAAAAAGGCGTATATTTTAAAGATTGCTGCAAGCACTCCTGCATCTTAGTCAAAGCGTTATTGTGATAAGCGCGACACGCCTCCCACACTAAAAGTCTGTACTGCATCTGGTCTTGTCCATCTTTATCGTTGCCTAAAACTTGCTTAAACTGGGATAGTTCTAATTCTCCTTGGGTCTGATGCAGTTGTATTTCGGACTGTTGCAATTGCTCTTGAGTTTGATGAAGCTGAGTCTGAGACTGTTGCAATTGCTCTTGAGTTTGATGAAGTTGAGTCTGAGATTGTTGCAATTGCTCTTGAGTTTGATGAAGTTGCATCTGAAATTGTTGCACTTTTGCCTCGATTTGATGCTGTTGCGTCTGAGATTGTTCTAATTTTTCCTTAATTTGATGCAGTTGCGTCTGCAATCGGTTCCATTCCTCTTGCTTCTGATGCAGTTGAGTCTGCGACTGTTCTAATAAAGCCTCGCTTTGATGCAGTTGTATCTGTGACTGTTCTAATAAAGCCTCGCTTTGATGCAGTTGTATCTGTGACTGTTCTAATTCTCTCTGGCTTTGGTAAACTTGAGAGTG
Source organism: Microcoleus sp. AT3-D2 (assembly GCF_036705715.1). NCBI lineage: Bacteria > Bacillati > Cyanobacteriota > Cyanophyceae > Oscillatoriales > Microcoleaceae > Microcoleus > Microcoleus sp. AT3-D2. The sequence goes on from NZ_JAUBVE010000011.1 coordinate 67,865, forward strand.
CGAGTGCGCCAATTCTTCCTGCGTCTGATCGAGTTGAGACTGCGATCTCTTTAATTCCGTTTGAGTCTGATGCAGTTGAGTTTGGGAGTTTTCCAATTCCGTTTGAGTCTGATGCAGTTGAGTTTGGGA
>NZ_JAUBVE010000011.1:68093-120805 GCF_036705715.1 Microcoleus sp. AT3-D2
GTTTGAGTCTGATGCAGTTGAGTTTGGGAGTTTTCCAATTCCGTTTGAGTCTGATGCAGTTGAGTTTGGGAGTTTTCCAATTCCCCCTGAGTCTGATGTAGTTGAGTTTGGGAGTTTTCCAATTCCCCCTGAGTCTGATGCAGTTGAGACTGGGATCTTTTAAATTCCACCTGAGTCTGATGCAATTCCCCCTGAGTTTGATGCAATTCCCCCTGAGTTTGATGCAGTTGAGATTTCGAGTATGCGAATTCTTCCTGAGTTTGATGCAGTTGAGTTTGGGAGTTTTCCAATTCCCCCTGAATTTGATGCAGTTGAGTTTGGGAGTTTTCCAATTCCCCCTGAGTCTGATGCAGTTGAGACTGGGATCTTTTAAATTCCACCTGAGTCTGATGCAATTCCCCCTGAGTTTGATGCAATTCCCCCTGAGTTTGATGCAGTTGAGATTTCGAGTATGCGAATTCTTCCTGAGTTTGATGCAGTTGAGTTTGGGAGCTTTCTAATTCCCTTTGAGTCTGAGCCTCTTGAGTTTGGGAGTTTTCCAATTCCCCCTGAGTTTGATGCAGTTGAGACTGGAAGTTTTCCAATTGGACTCGCAGTGCTTTATTTTCTCTTTCCTGGTTGCGAGTATTCACCCACTCCTGAAAAGCCTCAGCCTTGTAAACTGGTTTTATTAGTTCCCGCCAAGAGAAATTGGGTGTTTCATCCGGCCACCATGCCCTAGCATCGAGTTCTTGATACATCTCTACTGCTTCTGGACAGTAATGATTAACCAAGCTAGGTCGATAGCTGTCTAATGGTTGAGCGTGAAATAAAGATGGGTCATAAACCGTTGATTCAGGAGCCGTTAAGTTAGTCTTGAATTTCTGGTTTATTGCTTTAATATATGATTCTTTAAAATTGACTATGGTGTTAATATTTGCTAGAAGGCAACGATTAGAAAAGTGATCGTAAAAATCAATAATTATTTGATTGTATTGATGCCATACTTTCAATGCCAATTCAGGCTGATCTTGAAAAGTACGATCGCCCCTACGATAAAGAGAATCTACTACTTCCCAAGGAGAACGATAAATCAGCAAAAATTTCGCTTCTGGCAACAAGTCAGACCAGAAATCCAAGAATAAAGTTGTGCGCGGTTCTTTCCATCCCCATACTCTACTCACAGAGTTTTTGGCGACTATTTCTTTAGCTTGTTCTACAAAACGATCTTCAACATTTATTTTTCCCTGTAAAGTCCAACCATCCTCAATAATTGCTTGCGAACGCAGCACCGCCCTGTGAAATTCATAAAAATCAATATTTTCAAAATGACCTTTGATGTTTACACTATCTGCTCCTAGTAACTTGCGACCAATGTGCAAACCCGCACTTTGAAGCAAGGATGCTGTCAAGGAACTACCAGAACGGTGCATACTGATTATCACCAGGATCTCGGATTTTGCTGTGCTATGATTGTTCATCGGTTGTCTAAACTCCTATTATGTAAACTTTATTTTTCTAATCCCAGAGACTTTTCAATCAACAAACTCCTGAACGATGAGTGTAAGCAATATAAGAATGAAAGATATTTTGCTTGTCGATAATTTTCCTTTCATCAAACATTGCTTAGATTTTAGTAAAAGATAACATTTTTTGACCTCTTGGATGCTTCCAATCACCTATGTAACTTATTGTCCACGGGAGTCCTTTGATTAACAAAAAAAAATCTTGTAACTGATAATGATAAGGATCTGAATCCATATAGGTGATTATTCCACCTGGTTGGTGTGTTGTCAACCTATAGAGTGACTCTGATGAACATTCAAAAAACGTTGCATAAAACTTACCTCCTTGTTTAACACATTTAGCGAGTTCAAATAAGCAGCGTCGAATATGATTCAGCGGAAGATGAGTGAACACTGATTGTGCTAGAGCAAATTCAAATTCTACTCCTAACAAATATAATTCAAAGTGATCGTTAACTAACAAATTTTTTTTAGGCAGCTTGTTTCTGTTGGCAACATCTAATTCTTGTTGATAGCCAGCATCTATAAGGGAAGAGTTCATGTCTATACCGTAGTAATTCCCACTATTGAGATAACGAAGGAAATGAACTCCTCCCCTAAAACATCCACACTCTATATCAACAAACTTCATCTCGGGCTTTAAGCCCTGGTTTAAAATAAAATCAAACTGTAATTGACCTATTTCGTCCCACATTCCTCCAACAGACTCTCTATGCAAACCTGCGTTAGCTTCCTCGTTGGACAACAATAATCGATTAGATGAATTATTTTCTGTTGTATGGTTGATAATTTGGTCACTTTTGTTGACTGCTTTTTGAAGATTAGTATCAGACGATTGTTCTAGTTCATCTCGAATTTGCTTGAGCTTTAATTGCGAACGCTCCAAATCACCTTTAATATTTTCTAGTCTTTCTTTATTCATGCTGATTTTAGTAGATACCAAGGAAACATTTTACCACTTGTATTCCAGTGTACTCCCGTCCCTATCAAGAAAAATATAACCCAATAGTATTTTTTTAACTCCTCTTCGGTCTGAGACAAGATATTCCTAGAATATACATCTCAGAGAATGAATCTGCAAGCATTTTCCTATCTAGGCTGAAATTTAAAGTTGGTCGATGTATAATGGTTGCTTAGAAATTTATCACAATTTAGGGTAAGTTTCGCCCGATCGCCCCCAATGAACTCCCAATGAACTCAAGCCGTTGCTTTCCCAAGGATATCAGACTTCAGCCCTCTGAGGATGTTCCCGCAAAACCAGGTATTATAGATGGGCGATCACCCCCAAGCCCTAAGCCATCGACCTTAACAATAGATATTACCCCAAAAATCAACACAGGAAGACGATCGCACTCAATTGATCGACCCACACGCGCGATCAGGTAAACTAGAAAGGTCGATCGGGCTCTACCCGCGTGCCATTTGACTCAAAGCCCAACTTCTGTATCAGAGTGAAGCACTGGACTCGGCACACAAAAAATTAAATTAAAGTTGATCGAGATTGAGCAATTTTTTAAGGAGAGGATGACTGTGGATCTTACAGCGCTCATGCAAGTACGGAGAGATATAGCTTTTAAATACCTAAGCGGGAAGGGAATAGAGGTGGGAGCTCTTCATGCTCCTCTGGAAGTTCCAGATACTGTAAAGGTTTATTACGTCGATCGAATGTCGGTTAGTGAACTGAGAAAACAATACCCAGAATTAAATGGAACCAATCTCATAGAAGCAGACATTGTAGATAATGGCGAAACTCTGTCATCCATAGCTGATAATTCTTGGGATTTTGTCATTGCCAATCACATGATAGAACACTGTCAAAACCCGATCGGCGCTCTAGAAAACTTTTTGAGAGTTGTCAAACCCGGAGGAATCGTTTACATGGGCGTACCGGACAAGCGCTATATCTTTGATGTCGATCGCCCCCTGACTTCCCTCGACCATTTAATTCGGGACTACAAAGAGGGGCCGGAATGGTCTAAGGTATCTCATTACCATGAGTACGTGAGACTGGTAGAGAAATTTCCTGAAGAACAGGTGTTGGCGCGCCAGCAAGCTTTAATAAACATAGATTACAGCATCCATTTTCACGTCTGGACATCAGAGACTTTCTCTGAGTGGCTATTCTACTGTCAGAAACAGCTAGGCTTTGGTTTTACTATAGAATTATTCCAAGAAAATTCTATAGAAATTGTTATGATTCTCAGGAAAATAGCCAATTGAAAGCCAGTTTAACATCTGAGTAATCATCTTTAGGTTCATGGAATATGCAGGCTTAGCTAAGTTTTATAGTTTTAGCGATGCCGCTAAAAAAAACAGCCTGGAAAGTAAGGTTATCACTAAATTTTATGGCCATCTTAGAACAAGACGAAAACTTAATATTGGCGATCGATTACTCCTGGTCGAATGACTGCGGACTCGGACTCCAAGGATGGATTTTAGGCAAGAAGGAAGGGGTACTTGAAGGAGTAGAAATTTGTGTAGAAGATAATTGCGTGCCAATTATATCGTGGCATTCGCGCCCAGATGTGGTAGCAGCTTACCCACAATACAACCACAACCATAACTGCGGTTTCATAGCATATCTGCCGAGAGTCGCCCAGCATCAAGTCACCTTTAAGGCGAAAACAAAAAGGGAAATACATCATAAAATTGTGGCTTTTGCTGGAGGGAAACCAGGAGTTTATGATTCAGCTACTTTTACAAATGATGATACAGGTTTGTTTGTTGATTTTATCAAGCAGGTGAATGACGGTCATTTACGAGTTCTAGAAATAGGTTCGCGGATAGTCAGTCCAGGAAGCGTTAGCAAAAGGTCTTTGTTTCCTGGTGCATCCTCCTACACGGGATTTGACTATTATCCAGACGCCAACACAGATGTGGTAGGGGACGCTCACAAACTATCTCAATATTTTGGTAATCAGCGGTTTGATGCTATTTTTTCCTTGTCTGTTTTTGAACACTTAGCCATGCCTTGGGTAGTGGCGATGGAAATTAATAAGTTACTAGAGATAGGCGGAATCACCTTTCAGAGCACGCACTTTTCCTGGCCTCTCCACGAAAGCCCGTGGGACTTCTGGCGTTTTTCAGACGAAGGTCTTAAGGTTTTATTTTCTCCTGCTTTGGGATTTGAGGTGATCGGATCGAGCCTTTATGTTCCTTTGCGAATGCATTTAGATACTTTTATTCCAGGTCAAGAGAAATTAGCAACTCACCCAGGATTTGGTGGTGTTGCCATCCTTGCCAGAAAAGTGGCTGAGGTGAATCCTGAAAAATTTAGATGGGATGTCACCCTAGAAGACGTTGTTACGGCAGAAAGCCATTACCCTAAACCTCAAACTTAGATGTTTTGGACACGGCGCGCGATCACTTTATCCTACTCCCCAACAACAGACATAATTCCCTTTAACTTTCTGTGGTAAAAGCAGGTAATATAAACAAGCTAGTGCTGCGAAGCGTAGGGTCATTCAGTTTAAACTGATAATTTAATATTTGTAGATAAAAAGTAATCGCAGATATAAGGATGATACGGCTATGAGCGAATTCCACAACGATCGGCAATTGCAAGAGGAAGGTAATCTAGAAGAAGCGAGCGCTGCTTACCATCGGAAACTCGAGCTAAATAGCGACGAGCCCTGGACACACCACCACATGGGAGAAACCCTCGCGAAACTGAATCGATGGGATGAAGCCGTCACCGCCTACCGTCATGCAATAGAACTCAAACCTGATTTTTGTTGGAGTTACCACCACTTAGGGGATGCGCTAGCACAACAGCAACAGTGGGAAGAATCGGCTACAGCCTTCCGCCGGGCGCTTGAACTCAATCCCGAGCATTTTGGGACTTACGTGGGACTAGGTAATAGTTTAGCAAAATTGGGTCAACTAGATGAGGCTATCGCTGCTTACCGCCGTGCCAGTGAGTTGAACCCTGATGCTGATTGGATTCATTCTGCCTTGGCCAATGCACTGCAACAGCGAAATCAGTCCGCTTTAGCAGAAGCGATCGCCTCCTACCGCCACATTATAGAACTCTATCCAGACAACGTAGAAGCTTTTCACAATCTTTTGCAAATTCTACCCGATAACTGGGAAGTCGGGTTGCAGTTAGGAAATATTTTGGTAGAGCAGGGAAGACTAGATGAGGCAATCGCCACATATCGTCGTGCCCTAGAACTGAATCCTCAAGCCTATGAATGTCACCATCAGCTAGGGGAAGCTATCTATCAGCGGGTAATGGAAAACCCAGAAACCTTTTTCTCTCAATACAATCTGGCTAAGAATCCTCATAAAGACTACCAACTATTTGACCCAGAATTACCGTTCGTCTGTTTCCTCAATGACCAAGCCTTTTTGGAAGCTACCGCCCACCTGGATGATGCTACTTATACAGTGGAATGGTACAGAGTTTATCTAAGACGGTTTCTTTCGGAAGCGGAAAAACAAGGTTGCATTAATTGGCTACAAACTCCGGGTCATAGTCGGGAATTGGGGTTAAAAGTTTGGCGAGAAACCTTAGCAGAATTTCAGACTTTGCTAAAAATTTCCTTCACGATAGTTGGTTTAGAAGAGGCTGTCAAGTGTTATCATCGTGCCCTTGAATTGTCTCCCAATCATCATTCATCATACTATCGCTTAGCAGAAGTGTTTACCGAACAAGGCAAACATGAGCAAGCTCTCGTTCTCTACCATCAATTAAGTCTCAAGTTAGCAGAAGAGGGCAAGATAGTAGAAGCAGTAGCCTGTTTTCAACAAGCCACCCATCCGCCGCTTCACGAAGGAAAGATGTACGAGATGCTTTGGCGAAAATTAAATCAATTGGCTCCTCTGGAAGCCTCAGATTCCTATTATCCCACTGACCTTCAACCTGAAGCTATTGAACAATACTTCCGTGAAACCAGTCAATATACTATTATGAACCTTTCGTCTTTAACCGAAGAAGACAAAGCTCTCCTAGAAAAAAATGGATTTTTACTAACAAATTTGCAGTTAATTGCCCAAGATAATCTAACCTTAGAAGAAATATACATTAATTATTTTGCAGAAGGCAAAAATAGTAGGCTTTCTCAACAATTACCCAAGCAAAATAATTATCAATTTATATATCAATCCCATTTGAATCAACAGAATATTTATCAACAAAGTATCGTGGAAACAGGTTATATTTATTCAGTTTGCCCGTTGAGTGGTCAGGTTATTAGGTCAGAGCAATCCTTTTATGATGTAGCATGGCTACCCATGATGAGTTATCGGTTTGTTGGCTGTGAAATTTATTATTTAATCGTTGGACACTTTTGGGGTCCAAAGATGTTTATTTATTTTCCCCGTTTAGAGCTAATTATTCACCTCAATCCATTTGTCCAAGGTTCTGAACAAGCAATTATTAACCGATTAAAAGGCTATATGGTTAGTTGTTGGCAAGACAGCCTCAAATATATCTCAAAACCCCAGAAAAAAGGCGTAGTGGCAATTTTAGGCTTACTGACGAACATAGGACACTATTTTTGGAATGAAGTAACTGGACTTCAATTTTTGTCGGATAATGGTCTTTTGGATAAACTCGATAAAATTTTAATCGAACCAAATGAGTATTTTAATGTTGCTGATGCTTTCCCCGAAATTGCTGACAAGATAATCAGAATTTCGGATAAAAAAAGTATGTTTAAGGCAATTATTGAAAATAATTATTTAGCCGTTAGAGTTGACAATGTTTTTGTTAGAGAAACACTGACAACTAGGATATACGAGGGTTCCTTAAAAAGGTGTTCTCCACAATTATTAGCTGAAGTAGAAGGGGCAAAAAATAAACACTTTCCTTTGCTGTGGTTTGGTATTCGCAGTCATGACAAATCTTGGGTTTCTCAAGTAGAAGGAATAGTTAATATTATCAAAAGTCTCGCGGTGGATTTTCCTGGTCTAGGAGTTGTCTTTGATGGTTGGTCTCGGATAGAAAGAGAGGATGAGCGTGGAGAGTTAATGATTGCTAAGGATCAAGCCACCGAGCAAGAAATTTTAGAAATTTTACCACCTGATATACAGGCTTATAGTACAATTGGTAGCATGAGCTATGAGAAAGTTGTCTGGGCTTATGCTATTGATTTATATGTTATACCACTTTCATCAGGAAGTACAGCCGTTTCATGGATTGCTAATAAACCTGGTGTGATGCACGCAAACAGTTCAATAAATACAGAACCTCTGAGAGAACAAGTAACTTATAGTCGCGAAAATGTCGTACCCCCGGTCTTTGTGCCTGTTGAGTGTATCGTCGATCAACAAGCTTCACCTTATATTTTATCAGTAGCCTGTCAAAATTATGATTTCGATTGGAGAATTGTTTACAATGAAACTCTGAAAATTATCAATTCGTTGAACCCGAACAGAGCTTAATTGTTCGTGGAAAGTAAAATAACAAATATCAACTTTTCTTACGAGCGTAAACAATAACTACTCATAGAAATTTAGAGTCTGTGTCGGACAATTCAACTGCTAAAAATCGTTATGTCCCAAAAAGGAAAGTAAGATGAACTCAGAAATTACTGTAACAGAAGTCAACAAGGCCAACCAACTGCAACAAGAAGGCAAACTAGAGGAAGCGATCGCTGTCTATCGCGGATTGACTGAAAAACTTTACCAGCAGTTAGGAAAACTCCTGTCACAACAAAAAAATTGGAATGAGGCGATCGCCACATACAGTCGTGCCCTAGAACTGAATCCTGAAGCCTATGAATGTCACCATCAGCTAGGGGAAGCTATCTATCAGCGGGTAATGGAGAACCCAGAAACCTTTTTTTGCGAGTACAACTTGGCCGAAGTTACCCATAAAGACTACCAACTATTTGACCCAGAATTACCGTTCGTCTGTTTCCTCAATGACCAAGCCTTTTTGCAAGCTACCGCCAACCTGGATGATGCTACTTATACGGTCGAATGGTACAGAGTTTATCTGAGACGTTATCTTTCCGAAGCGGAAAAACAAGCTTGTATTCAGTGGTTGCAAACTCCGGGTCACAGTCGGGAACTGGGGCTAAGAATTTGGCGAGATGATTTAGAAGAATTTCATAAATTGTTGAAACTTTCGTGCATGATCGTTGGTTTAGAAGAGGCTGTCAAGTGTTATCGTAGTGCCATTGAATTATATCCCTGTCATCACCCATTCTACAAGGGTTTAGTAGAAGCTTTGACAAAACAAGGAAAACGTGAGGAAGCAATCAGTATATATCATCACCTAAGTCTTCGTTTGGCAGAAGCCAACCGAATGGATGAAGCCATAGTTTGTTTCCAAAATATTCCCAAGATTCTATTAAGTAACGAGCAAAAAACCTACGATTTAATATGGGATGGATTAAATGAGTTAAGACCGCTTGACACAGTAAATCTGTATTACCCATCTGAAATTAGTCAAAATTCAGCCTATGAATATTTTGTCAATAGTAGTCAATATACAGTTGTTAATCTTTGGAGCTTAAATGATTCAGATCGCTCAATTTTACAAAATCTAGGTTTATCTATACAGAATTTAGGCTTGATCAAGCAAGACAACATTACTTGGGAGGAAATCTATATCAATAGTTTTGATGACCACCAAGGATTTCAGCTTTCAAGAAAGGTAAAAAGACATCCCAAAATGTCTCAGTATTTTCATTGGGACAAAGCTATTAATCTACAGCAAAGCATAGTAGAAACAGGTTTTGTTTATTCAGTTTGCCCTTTCACTGGCAAAATTCTGCGTTCAAACCAGTCATTTTATGTTGCGCCATTTATATTATATCGGTTTGTGGGCAAAGAAGTATTTTATTTAATGTATGGTGATTGGATGGGAAGTAAGCAGTGTATTTATTTGCCTAACCAAGAACTGATGATTGTTTTGGACAACTTTCCTATGGGAAATTTTACAGGTGTAATTAATTTACTCAAAAGTTATGTTTTGAGTAATTGGCAAAAATTTCAAGCCTATATTTCTCAACCTAAAAAAGTGGTTGCCGCTGTTTTAGGTATATCTTATAATGTAGGACATTATGTCTGGAATGAATTATCAGGAATTTATTATTTGTATAATAATGGAACCCTCAATAATATTGATAAATTCTTGATTGGTTGCCATGAATATATTATGATAGACGATATTTTTCCCAACATCCCGTCCGATAAAATTATTCGCGTAGATAGCTTTAATGTAGATAGCTTAAATGAGATTTTTTTCAAAAAAGTCCTAGAACATAACTTATGCGCCGTGAGACTCACAGACACTTTTATAGAAGAAGAACTAGCTAAGAATATCTATCAAGTTTCTGTAAAAAAATGTTCTCAATATTTTTTTACAAAAGTAGAACGGGCTAAGAATCACTTTCCTTTATTGTGGATTACACTTAGGAACTATAAAAGAACTTGGTTTTCTCAAATAGAAGGTACAGCCAACATTATTAAAAGTTTACATACAAACTTTCCTAACTTAGCTGTTGTATTTGATGGTTGGTCTGTACCTGAAAGAGATAAAGAGAATGCCTTAAATGAGACCCATATCGAGGCATTAGAGAAAGATTGTTTACAACCTATTCTCAATCTCCTTCCGCCTGAAATTAAAACTTATAGCACCATTGGTCATCCCATTTATGAAACCATTGTCTGGGCTGAAGCAATCGACCTGTATGCAGTACCATTTGGAACAGGAATGACTTTTGTAACCTGGATAGCAAGCAAGCCTGGGGTAGGTCATGGAAATAAGGCTTACTATGATGCGGTTGAGGACTCATTTTCACCTGTTTATCGAGAAAATGCTGTACCGCCAGTGTTGATATCTAAAGAATATATCACTGAGGATGAGAATAACCCTGATGCAATGACTCGCAATTATGATTGTGATTGGCAAGTGATTTACAACGAACTGATGCAAATTTTACAAAACTTGCCAAAAAGAATCTAATCTTGTTATTTTCGCTTTAACCAAGCCCCTGGCCAGTGAGTCACATTCTCCGTCAAATCGCTCTCGCTAAACGGCCATTTAGGTTGCTCCAAAACAAACTCTGGATGCTTTTCTGCAAACTCAGCAGCCGCCGCAGTAGGATGATCCCACTTCCACTCAGGATTCCCCCGTGGCACATCATCCAAATCCTTCATAATACCATCGGTGGCAATTATATAGGAGCCTGGTGTCACCAAACTGCAATAAGCCTCTAACTCGTCAGCAACGTGCTGTTTTGTGTGACACGAGTCCAGACTCACCAAGACAGTCTCCCCTGGATTGACCAGTTTTTTAACTTGCTCTACAATAGTGGTATCTGTAGAACTGCCTTCAACTAAAGTAATGAACGATGACAGTTCGTGTTCCTCTATAGCCTTGCGGTTGTGGGGGCGAATTTCAATATCAATTCCTACAACCCTACCCTTGCCCATTGCTTTAAATAGGCTAGCGTAATAAATCAGCGAGCCGCCGTGAGCCACCCCGCTTTCAATTATTACATCGGGTTTAACCTGATAGATAACTTCCTGAGTCCGAATCATGTCTTCTGGAAGCTGAATTATTGGTCTTCCCATCCAGCTAAATGTATAGGTGTATTTTTGATTCCAGCCTAATTTCACCCAGTAGTGAGAAATGAGTTCAAAAGCTTCCTTAGAATAGAGCGGGATAGTTTGACACTCACCGTCTATTTCTTGAATCAATTTTTGGGCATCTGTATCTAGCGTTAATTTCATGATTTTTCCTAGTTATAATTGGATTTAGGTAACGAATCTTAGACAGCAATTTTTAGGACAAAAGCTGATTTTTCCACCAGATTATAGCTTGCCTTAATCCGCTTTCTAAGTTTGATTTGGTCAGCCAACCTACCTCATTAGATAAACGAGTCACATCAGCCACTAACAAAGGCGCTTCTTTCGCAGCAGACGGAATAGCACCTAACTGCACTAAATCCGAGCGCCCGATTATATCAGCTATTTTATAAACAACATCTTTAATCGCGATCGGCTGTCCCGATCCAATATTAACAGCTCCTGTCACCTCACTCTCCAAAAGAGCCACAAAAGCATCAGCCACATCCTGTACATACAGAAAATCCCGGATTTGATTACCGTGAGAGCAGCGAGCAGGCTCTCCGTTTAAGAGAGAAAGAATCACTGAAGAAACCAGCCGATTTGGGTACTCGTAAGCACCGTAGGGAAAGAAAATACGTCCCCAAGCACTGCTGAGACTTGTCGTCTCGGAATAGGAGTTCACTATCTCCTGCAAAGCTTTTTTACAAATACCGTAGGGAGTATCTGGATTTCTGGGCGTTATAAATTCTGAGCAATAACCATACTTCCAATCATACTCGGCGCAGGTTCCGCCCACCACTACTCGATCGCCACCTTGCTCTCGAAATTGCCTCAATAATTCCAAACTTGCCTGCACCCACAAAAAGTTATCTTCAGATTTCCAATATTGACCGGGTACAGTATAACACCAGGCAAAGTGCAACAAATGTGTTGGCTTTACTTGACAAACTAGCTCTTTAATGGATGTATGATCTAACAAATTTGCCAGATGCCACGTACAGTCAGAACTTAAAGTCGGCAAAGTCTTAGAAGCGACAGCATGAACCTCGAACCCGCGTTCCACCAGCGTCTTGATCGAGTGTCTGCCAACAAAACCCCCTGCCCCCGTAACCAGGACTTTTTTCATAGCACAAAATCGGGGAAATTGCGATCTTTTTCCGAAATTACGCGCTGAGATATCTCCGGCCAATCAATACTAAAAGTTGGATCATCCCACCGCACTCCCCTTGCTAATTCAGAATAATAAAATTCCGACATCTGGTAAAAAACCTCAGTATTATCTGCCAAAGTTTGACAGCCATGAGCCATACCTTCAGGAATATATATCATCTTGCGATTTTCGGAGTTTAGCTCTCTCGCAAACCACTCCTTAAAAGTAGGCGAATTTGGACGCAAATCTATGATTACATCATAAATTCCGCCTTTTACACATCTAACTAACTTTGCTTCTTCGCGCGGTTTTGCCTGATAGTGCATCCCCCGCAAAGTACCTTTCTTCAGGTTAAAAGAAATATTGCACTGCACTAGATTAGCATTCAAACCATGTTCTGCAAACTCCTTTTGACACCAACTGCGGGCAAAAAATCCCCTCTCATCTGCTATGGGTTCTACCTCAATAACATAAGCTCCCTTAAGCTTTGTTTCAGTAAACTTCACCCTATTACCTCCACTTGAGGAACCAGCACCACAAACTTACCTCCCCACTCGCGGATATAATCCATCTGACTTACTATCTCATCTTTAATGTTCCAAGGCAAGATAGCCAAATAATCCGGTTTAGTCTCCCGAATTTTATCTGGATGATATATCGGAATCTGAGTTCCCGGCAAAAACAAACCCTGCTTGTGCGGGCTTAAATCCACCGTATAATCAATCAAATCCGTGCGGATACCGCAATAGTTCAGCAGCGTATTAGCCTTCGCGGGCGCACCGTAGCCCGCAATTGATTTGCCCTGGTTTTTGGCATCAATTAGGAAACTGAGCATTTGGCGCTTCGTAGACTTAACCTGTTCCCCAAATCCTACATAAATTTCAATCTGATTTAGCCCTGCTTGCACTTCCTTAGCTTTGAGTTGGGAAATGCGATCGCCAACTGCTATACTATCAAAATCCTCATGCCTCCCGTAAATCCGCAGAGAACCGCCGTGGGTCGGTAATTCCTCCACATCAAACACAGTTAAACCGTGACTTGCAAAAACTTTCTCAACCGTCAACAGCGAAAAATAAGAGAAATGCTCGTGGTAAATCGTGTCAAACAGATTGTGTTGTATTAGTTGCAATACATGAGGAAACTCCATTGTCAATATGCCATTGGGTTTCACGAGAATTTTCATCCCCGCCACAAAATCATTCAAGTCAGGCACATGAGCCAACACATTATTTCCCAGCAACAAATCTGCCTGTTTGCCTTGTGAAACCAACTCTTTAGCCGTTTCCACGCCAAAAAACTTAACTAAAGTGGGAATGCCTTTTTCCTCAGCTACTTTGGCTACATTTGCAGCCGGTTCAATCCCCAATACGGGAATTCCTTCCTGCTGAAAATACTGGAGTAAGTAGCCATCATTGCTAGCGAGTTCAATTACCTGACTGGTTTCGTCAAATCCAAACCTCTGCACCATCAACTCTGTGTATTTCTTAGCATGACGCAGCCAAGATTCTGAATAGGAAGAAAAATAAGCATAATCGCTGAAGATGCTATCCGGGGATTCAAACTCTTCTAACTGCACTAAAAAACAATTAGCACAAACATAAGTATGAAGCGGATAGAATTTCTCTGCACAATTGAGATGCTCTTGAGAGAGAAAAGCATTCGCGAGCGGCGACATCCCCAGATTTACAAAAGTATGCTCCAATGGGTGACTGCAAAAACGACATTTAGATGGCACAGAATTAGCCCCCTTTAAAAGTTTTGAGTTTTGAGTACGGTCAATCACACGCTGATGACACAGGGATTTTCATCCATCAAAAATTGCTCATACCACTCAATTGTTTCTTTCAACCCTTCTTCTAGAGGATACTTAGATTCCCAACCGAGCATTTTTCGCGCCTTATCTGCAGAGAGATACTGATGTTTGATTTCATTTTTGGCTCTATTCAATACGACAGGTTCTAAATGACTCTTACCCATCAATCTCAAAACATGATCTACCATTCCCCGCACAGAAATTTGCAGCTCGTTGCTGAAATTAAACGCCTCTCCCAAAACTTCTTTCCTGTCCATTTGCTCAGCCAAATGCAGATAAGCTAAAACCCCATCCTTCGCATAAAAATAGTCCCGGATAAAAGTGCCATCACTGCGGATGACTACCGGCTTGTCTCGTAATGCCGATCGAATTGTAGACGGAACAATCCGATTAAAATTCAAGTCTCCGCCCCCGTAAAAATTGCCGCAGCGAGTAATGCAAACAGGCAAACCATAACTGACGTAATAAGCGCGACTGATTAAATCAGCACAGCTTTTAGACACATCGTAAGGGTGTTCTCCTTGCAGCGAAGTTGTTTCGCTGTAAGGCAGCACTAACTGGTCTCCATAGGCTTTATCGCTGGAGGCTATCACAATTCGACTCACACCACCGACGCGGCGACAAGCTTCTAGAATATTCCAAGTACCTTTAATGTTCGTTTCAAAAGTTGCGACCGGCTCTCTATTTGCAACTCCCACAATTGTCTGAGCTGCTAAATGAAACACCGTATCTACTTCATACTCATTAATCGCTCGTTCTACCGTTGGCAAATCTTCGACACAACCGCGAACGATATTAATTTGCCGATACCACTCTCCAGCATACAGTCGGGATTGGGGCACCAAATCACGGACTAATCCCGTTACCAAGGCTCCTCTTTCCAGCAACTCAGCGACTAACCAGTTACCCAAAAGGCCTGTGCAACCTGTCACCAATACTGATCGATCGCGCCAAAATTCACTCATTCCCACACCCTCCAAGGAGCCTCTCCATTATCCCAAAGTTCGTTCAAATATTTATACTCGCGGTAAGTATCCATCGCAAAAAAGAAACCTTCGTGGCGGTAAGCCATCAATTGTCCCTCGGCCGCTAACTGCTCTAGTGGCTCTTGCTCAAAAAAACAATCATCCCCGCTCAAAGCCTCAAATATGCTGCGGTGAAGTACCAAAAATCCCGCACTAGCCCAGCCATCTATTTGAGGCTTTTCGGTGAATTGGAGAACTTTGCCTTGGTTGTCCACATCTAAAATACCATATCGAGATATCGGACGCACTGTACTAACAGTTGCCAGCTTACCATGAGCCTTGTGAAAATCCAACAGCGCCCCAATATCGATATCCGCAACTCCATCACCGTATGTCACCATAAAGGTATCATCAGTAATGTATTTCTCCACACGTTTCACCCGCCCCCCAGTCATGGTGTCTGGCCCTGTTTCCGCCAGTGTCACCTTAAAATCTTGCTCGCGGTGTTCCTCGTGATAGGTAATCTGATTTTGGCGGCCCAGGCAAATAGTAAAATCATTATTCATAGCTTCATAATTGAGAAAATACTCCTTAATCATGTTGCCGCGATAGCCCAAACACACAATAAAGTCCAGGAAGCCGTAGTGAGCATAGGTCTTCATAATGTGCCAGAGAATCGGACGCCCGCCCACATCAACTAGGGGCTTGGGACGAAATTCTGTTTCTTCTCGGAGACGTGTCCCCAAACCGCCGGCTAATATAACTACTTGCATTGTTTCACATCTTGAAAAGGGTACACAACCGCTGATAATTCACAACAG
Organism: Microcoleus sp. AT3-D2; assembly: GCF_036705715.1. NCBI lineage: Bacteria > Bacillati > Cyanobacteriota > Cyanophyceae > Oscillatoriales > Microcoleaceae > Microcoleus > Microcoleus sp. AT3-D2. The sequence goes on from NZ_JAUBVE010000011.1 coordinate 83,876, forward strand.
GTATTTATTCCAGACAAAGAGCTATCTTTTCTGAAAAAATTCTCAAACCTTACCCATCCTCGCCTCTACCATCATCCGCACCACATCGGGCATTTTATATTTTGCCTCCCAGCCCAATTTTTCTTTTGCTTTACCCGGATTTCCATTCCCAACAGCAATCTCCGTCGGTCTGTAGAGACTCGCATCGGTTACTAAATGTTCCCGCCAATCCAAACCCGCAGAAACAAAAGCTGTCTGCACAAACTCCTCCAAAGGATAGCTTACACCCGTTGCAATTACATAATCGTCCGGTTCTTCCTGCTGCAACATTAAATACATCGCCTCCACATATTCCGGCGCCCAACCCCAGTCCCGCTGCACTGAAATATTTCCCAAATGCAGTTTTTCGGAACTGCCCGCAGCAATTCGGCACACAACAGATACAATTTTTTGGGTGACGAACCTCTCCGGTCGCAGCGGCGACTCGTGATTGAACAGAATACCAGAACACGCAAACAAATTGTACGCTTCCCGATAATTCGCTACTTCCCAAAATGCCGTTGCTTTCGCTACCGCGTAAGGACTTCTGGGGCGAAAAGGCGTATTTTCATCGGCTGGACTGCCTCCGGTATCCCCAAAACATTCGCTGGAACTGGCATTGTAAAGTTTGATTTTTCCGCCTGTAAACCGAATTGCTTCTAACAGATTCAATGTGCCTGTGGCAATGCTTTCGAGGGTTTCTACCGGCTGTTCAAAAGACAGACCGACGGAACTTTGACCTGCTAGATTGTACACCTCATCTGGCTCTATTTTAGCAAGCACTTGCAAAACACTGCGAAAATCGTTTAGAGACATGGATTCTAGTTTTACTCTGTCTCGGATGCCCAAACGGGCCAAGTTTCCGAAACTAGACATTTGGGCGTCCCTGGAGGTGCCGCAAACTTCATAACCTCGATCGAGCAACAGTTTAGCTAAATAAGCTCCATCCTGACCTGATATACCGCTAATTAACGCTTTTTTCATATCAGATTTTGTTGGCAAAACTACACCGTAGCTGTTGCTATTTTTCCAGTTGTTTAACTTTTATAGTGGGAATTTTTATTTTTTTAATCTTTGGGATTTTCCGAAAACTTACCACAGCAAGTTTAAGCGGTTACTACAAACAAACAACAAATTTATCATCAAGCAGACTCGAAAGCCTGATCGCAGTATTATTGCAAAAAGTTCGATAGCTGGGAGTAGCAGCTTACCAATATCGTAGGGACAGGGCAGTCCCGTGTCCCTACGATATTTCATCTTCTACTCGCCAACTATCGACTGCCAAAAGTCTCTAGCGCTCGAAAACAGAAATAACCAGTCAGCTAGAAATCGACTCAAAAGTAAAAAATATCAGCATTTTTTACCTTCTGCCGAATGACTAATACCTTCTGCCTTCGGGTACTAGGCTTCCCAACGTTCGGCGACCAATTCAGCCAAGTCAACCACCCGCTGACTGTAGCCCCACTCATTGTCGTACCAAGCCAAAACCTTCACCATGTCGCCATCCATCACCAGCGTCAAGCTGGAATCCAGAATCGAAGAAGCATCACTTCCGCGATAGTCGGATGAAACTAAAGGCAAATCGTTGTACTCCAAAATCCCTTTCATGGAGCCAGAGGCAGCTTCTTGGAACACTTGATTTACCTGCTCGGTAAAAGTCTTTTTCTCTACCTGAGCCACAAAATCAACTACGGACACATTGGGAGTCGGCACGCGCATGGCAATACCATTTAACTTGCCCTTCAATTCTGGAATCACCAAAGCCACAGCTTGGGCTGCTCCGGTAGAAGTCGGCACAATATTCATTGCTGCCGCCCGGGCCCGCCGCAAGTCGCGGTGGCTGGCATCCAGCAAGCGCTGGTCGCCAGTATAGCTGTGGGTAGTGGTCATCATGCCTTTGACGATGCCAAAATTTTCGTGCAGCACTTTCAGTACAGGAGCCAGACAGTTGGTAGTACAGCTAGCATTGCTGATGACTGTGTAGTCACTGTGCTTGTAGTTGTGATGGTTGACTCCCATCACATAAGTGCCAACTTCAGAACCCTTGCCGGGAGCGGTAATTAGCACTTTTTTAGCGCCGGCAGTGATATGCTTCGATGCACCAGCTTGGTCAACGAAGACACCGGTCGATTCAATAATCAGATCAATACCCCAATCTTTCCAAGGCAAGTTTAGCGGGTTGCGATCGCTCACGCATTTAACTGTCTTCCCATTTAGGGTAATGGAATTTTCATCCGCACTGATGTCCACATTCTTCAACGTTCCCATCATGGAATCGTATCTGAGCAAGTGAGCATTACTTCTGGGATCGGAAGTGTCATTAATAGCTACCAACTCTAGCTGGCTGTTTTCTCTGCCCAGCCAGCAGCGCGCAAAACTGCGCCCGATACGTCCAAAACCATTGATCGCGACTCGAATCACTTTAGTACCTCCTAACGATGGCAGCCCCTAGCTCAGGCTTAAATTTTGGAAAAATTTAAGAATTGACTTTTGACATTCTCACCGGGCTAAAGCCACGGTGATTCCCAAACCTCACGATTTGAGTTTCTGCTTCATCGCAACTGCCTCCACCCACAAGGAGTTTTCTGGTCTTATGTTCGCTCCACAGACTAACCCCGCTAGCCCAGCGGTTTTTATGCGTCGAATACCTAAAAGGAATTCTTATCTGTTGTTTTGATTCCAGGGATGTTTACCATTGCCCTATCCTCTTTTCCCGGTCTACCGATTTGTCTGCGCCGCCAGTTGTACTGGACTTCGCTCGTTAGGCTGTCTGAATCCATCGTCGCGGGTGGGTCATTGACCAAACTATAGTTTAATATAAAGCCGTCCTAAAACGACGGGGTTTCCACCCACCTTTCTGATGACACCAGATCATATCGCAAAGGTTGATCCTTTATAACTTTTTGTGTCGATCAAAAAAGCTTGAACTTTTCTAGAAGGCTGAAATTGCAAGGCAGAAGGCATTAGGCTTTCTGCCGCTGGTTACTGGTAAAGCTGATGGGCTGCAATATAAGTCCCGACAACTTCCGGGACTAAGTAGCGGAGGTCGATCCTTTCGGCGCAGCAGCGGCGGATGTGGCTCGACGAAATCTCGATCGCCGCCATCGAAAGCACCTCCCAGCGAATTTCCACATCCAGAAGAGCCATTTGTTCGGCAACTCGCCGGCCAACAGCATTTGTCTGAACCTGCATCCTGTCCCCCCCGCAATCGAGGGGTTTTCCACCCGGACAATATCCCCACTCGGACAGTCCCCCAATCTCCCCGCTTTCTGCTGTCTCTCGATCTCCCTGACTCGGACGTGGGGCCACCAACCAGTCGAACAATCCGGCAATTTCGCCGCACCGGTGCCATTTGGGAAGAGTAAGGAGTGCGTCACTGCCAATAATCCAGTACCAGCGATGATCGCCGGGATACAATTTTTGCAAATACAGCAAGGTGTCGATCGCAAAACAACTGCCTCTGGGATTGACCGACCGTGGCGAAATTACGAAGTCTGGGCGATCGGCGATCGCCAAAGCAAGCATTTCCCGCCGCTGCTCAAAGCTTGCCAAATCCGGGCGCTCTTTGTGAGGAGGAGAGCGATCCGGTACCCAAATGACTTGATCGAGAGCAAATTGACTTGCAGCCGTCTCGGCTACCAACACATGACCCCAGTGAACCGGGTCAAAAGTCCCCCCAAAAATCGCTATTTTCCCCATATTTCCCCAAAATCAGGATTAATACAGACATCGCGCCAATTTTATGTTTATACGCTTTTAACCATAAGCTCGTTTATTAGAAAACCCTCGCTTTACATCGGGGACAAACCCCAAGACGACCCTAGTTTCGACGATCGTCCTGGACGCTGAAACTGGTTTTTTCAACCCCCTTAATTCGTTCAAACCTTCAATAATACTTAAAAAACCCCGTTCTGAGCGTTGGATTCGGTGCGGGACTGGATGATTAACCTTGCCAATATTAATCCCAACTTGTTTTGAGTGCGCGATCGACCGCCTGAGCATTCGTTTGTGGGCGACCGAAAAAGTTTTGAGGGTAGATATACTTAGCGCAGTGGTAAAAATTTTAAGGACTGCCAAGAGCGTAGATCGGCTTCTCTATCAAACCAATGATTTGCTTTGATCTATGGCTTTGCGACTATTTCGACTAACTGCATACCTTGTATATATACAATAAAATAAGAATATATACTATAGCTGCGATCGTGTCAATCTCTGACTTTCAAGAAAAAATGAGCGTACGAGTAGATAAATGACTATAAAAGGAGCGAAATTTTGTTGTTCGTGGTAGTGTTTGTAAATCCTTATGGGTTTTACCCTCAATCTTGGTAGAAAGGTTGTGGGGCTTTTGCTGCCGTATCCCAGCACAGCAGGCGGATAGAAATAGAAAGAATGCAGGAGTATGCAACCACCCAAAATTAGTCTATTGGCCCCGACCCCAAACCCCGTTTTCTGTTACCTGCAATTTTCGAGCTGTGACTGTTCCGGAAAACTACTCGGTACTAAGTCATATAGGATACAAGACAAACATCTCTACAAGTCCCTCAAATCTAGGGACGCGCAGAGAAGTTTGTACAAAATCTCTAGCGAACTGTATCCTGAAAAAACAATTCTTGATATGATATCGCGTGTTATTGGCGTGGTGTGGTGTGTGAGGAGCAAAGATGCCGAGTTCTGTTGATTTTAGCGGTAGACCATTTCATTTCATCGGCATTGGTGGGATTGGGATGTCAGCCCTTGCCTACATTCTAGCTAAACGCAAGTTGCCTGTGTACGGCTCCGACATTAAATCGAGTCACATAACCGAGCGCTTGCAAGGAATGGGAGCTCATATTTTTTGGAGTCAAGACGCCAGCAATTTTGAACTATTTCAAACGGCCCTTAACGGTAGCAGTCCCGACTGCGGGCAACAGGAAAGGGCAGTATCCTCGATAGTCGCGGGTACGGTAGGGACTTCTGTCGCGACAGCCAAAGCTGTCCAATTGAATGGCAACGGTTCAAGCGCCCAAGCAATTCCGGGATTGCCTCAAGTAGTATGTTCGACGGCTATTCACCCAGCCAATGCCGAATATCGAGCTGCTTTAGATTTGGGCTGTCCGATTTTTCATCGATCGGATGTGTTGGCAGCGTTAATTCAAGATTATCAAAGCATAGCCGTAGCCGGGACTCACGGCAAAACTACTACTAGCAGCTTAATCGGCTTCATGCTGATGGCTGCGGGTCTAGACCCGACGATCGTAGTAGGAGGCGAGGTAAATGCTTGGGAAGGCAATGCCCGTTTGGGAGAAGGCCCCTACTTAGTGGCCGAGGCTGATGAATCCGACGGTTCTCTCGTTAAGCTGGTAGCCAAAATTGGCATAGTGACGAATGTCGAACTGGATCATCCAGACCATTACGATACGCTAGACCAGGTAATAGAAACATTTAAGGTGTTTGCCCAAAACTGTCAAACTTTGGTGGGCTGCATTGACGACCAAATAGTCAAAGACTGCCTTCAGCCTCATGTCAGTTATAGCTTGCAGCCGGACAGCGGTGCTGACTACACAGCTTCGGGCGTGGAGTACGGGGCACAAAGCACCAAGGCTCGGATTTGGGAGCGAGGAGCTTTCCTGGGAGAAATGGAGTTGAAGTTGCTAGGCACACACAATCTCAGCAATGCACTAGCTGCGGTAGCAGTGGGCCGATTGTTGGGGTTAGAGTTTTCGGCGATTGCCAAAGCGATTGCTGGCTTTGAAGGAGCTCGTCGGCGTTTTGAGGTGCGGGGTTTTCACAATGACATCCTGTTTGTGGACGACTACGCTCACCATCCTAGCGAAATTCGCGTTACCTTGGCGGCGGCTCGCTTGCGTATCGAAGGTAGCGAAAAAAATCCCAAATCCCGAAGAGTGGTTGCAATTTTTCAACCCCACCGTTACAGCCGGACTCTGACATTTTTGCCAGAATTTGCTCAATCTTTTGGGGATGCTGATTTGGTTGTGGCTTGCGATATTTATAGTGCTGGGGAACCAAATTTAGGAGAGATTAGTGGGCAGCAGGTTGCTGATTTGATTGCTAAAGAAGGCCGAAAGGTTGAGTTTGCGCCTTCCCTGGAGTCAGTCACTAAGTTTTTAACCAAAAATCTGCAACCGGGGGATTTGGCTCTGTTTTTGGGCGCTGGTAATCTGAATCAGATTATTCCAGAGGTTATGGCTTTTTATCAACAAGCCGATCGCCCCGATTAGCTCGCGAACAGAGTAGAGTCGATCGACATTATGGCGTTGCACGTTGTGCCCAAACTTCTGTCGGACGGCTCGCTCAAAGGGGCGACATAAGTTAGCTAAACGAATTTTCAACCACGTCTTCGAGCGAAGGTATTTTTAAGGATTTTCAAGATGGTGACTATCTCGAATGACTCCTCTGTTAAGGACAATCGGCGAGTGTATTCTCCTATTTCTTTGCGGGGAACTGATTGCAAGATTAACTCCCAAGTTTCGCTGGCGGGCCTGACTTCGTTCCGAGTCGGCGGCCCCGCCGAGTGGTACGTGGCTCCCCGCAGTATGGAGGCTTTGCAAGCGAGTTTTGCCTGGGCACACGATGAAGGGGTGCCGGTGACTCTGCTGGGTGCCGGTTCTAATTTGTTGGTGAGCGATCGGGGTTTGTCCGGTTTGGTCGTCGGCACTCGCTACCTCAAACAGGTGAATTTTAATCCAGAAACAGGTCAAGTTACAGCGGGGGCGGGGGAGTCAATTCCCCGCCTCGCTTGGTTGGCGGCTAAACGGGGCTGGAAAGGTCTAGAATGGGCAGTAGGCATACCGGGTACCGTGGGAGGGGCTGTGGTGATGAATGCAGGCGCTCACAGAGGCTGTACTGCTGATATTCTGGTGAACGCTCGCGTCCTATCCCCTGGTGGCAAGGTGGAAATTCTGAGTCCCCAAGAGTTGGAGTACCGCTACCGGACTTCGGTGCTGCAAGGGGGCGATCGGCTAGTAACAGAAGCGACTTTCCAGTTACAGCCGGGATTCGACCGATCGCAAGTAATGGCAGAAACTAATGACCATTTCAGCCAGCGGCGGACAACTCAACCTTACCACTTACCGAGCTGTGGCTCAGTCTTCCGCAACCCCGGCCCCAAGACGGCAGGTTGGTTCATCGAACAAGCGGGACTGAAGGGATATCAGATCGGTGGCGCACAAGTAGCTCAGCGCCATGCTAATTTTATTCTTAACTGCGGGTCGGCAACGGCCAATGATATTTTTCAAGTGATCCGCCACGTTCAACAGCAAGTCGAGCAGCGGTGGTCGCTGTTGTTGGAGCCAGAAGTTAGAATACTGGGAGAGTTTCCCTTCTAAGGCATCATTGAAGTAATACGGAAACGGCAGACTGCCAGCCCACACACCATCACAAAGTAGTTATGACAAAATCAGGACAAGGATTTGGCTTCGGCCTGGGAAAAATGAAAGAACTGACTGAAGCTTTCAAAAAAGCTCAGCAGGTTCAAGAAGGAGCTAAAAAGCTCCAAGAAGAGTTGGATGTAATGGAAATTGAGGGAACTGCCGGCGGCGGCTTGGTCAAGGTTTTTCTCAGCGGCAACCAAGAACCCCGCCGCGTGGAAATCTCACCGGATGCCCTCGGTGAAGGTGCTGATGTGGTTTCTGAACTCGTCACGGTGGCGATGCAGGATGCTTACGCTAAGTCTACGATGACGATGCGGGAGAAAATGGAAGAACTCACCGGTGGACTAAATCTCCCCGGTTTCGGTTAGTCATTAGTCATCAGTCATTAGTCAATTGTTGACTGTTGACTGATTGATTAAACTTTCTGGAAAACCGCTCTAGTAAGGTGCGTCGCTGCTCCATGTTCGATGGAACTTGCAGATTGACTCTGAAAGCGACGCACCTACAAATTAGCACAGTTGACTGTTGACTGACTAATAACTAATAACTAATAACTAATAACTAATAACTACTAACTACTAACTAATGACTAAATTATTGTTTGTCTGCCTCGGAAATATCTGCCGATCGCCCTCAGCAGAAAATATTATGAATCACTTAATTGAACAAGCTGGTTTGAGCGATCGTATCACCTGCGATTCGGCCGGAACTGCTAGCTATCACATTGGCAGCCCCCCTGACAGGCGGATGGCATTAGCGGCGCGGAAGCGAGACATTGAATTGTTAGGCGAAGCCCGCCAATTTACCAGGAAAGATTTTGAAAATTTTGATTTGATTCTGGCGATGGATCGGGACAATTATCGCAATATTCTTGCCCTAGATGCGGCTGGAAAGTATAAAGATAAAGTGCGGTTGATGTGCGATTTTTGCCAGAAATACGACCTTAAAGAAGTGCCAGATCCTTACTACGGCGGCCCGGAGGGATTTAATCGAGTAATTGATTTGCTGCTGGACGCTTCCGAGGGTTTGTTAGAGTACGTTGTCAGTCTGAAAAAATTAACAGTTGGCGGTCAGCAATCAATTTAAATTAAAAAAGTGCCTTTTTCCGCCCGAATATTAGCAATGCTGTAGGGGGGACAACGCTAACAAAACTCGTAACTAGGGAGATCACAGTTGTTCCCGCTCCCCCTCCCAAAATGAGACTGGGTGACAAAGAAAAAGTTAAACTTGTCAATACAAAATGGGGAGAATTGATACTCAAAGCAGCAATTGGCAACAAAATAGATGGATACCAAGGCATTAGCCAAGGTGTAGCAAACAAAAACAAAGTCAGAGTTGTCCATCCAATATCTGATACCAAATTAATTTCCAAATCTTTTTTGCGGAAGAATGTTTTAATTAACGTCCCTGCATAGTACACAATCCAGCTTAAATAAGCAAAATATTTTAGGAATGATAGAATACTTTCCCTAGTTTCAACACTTACATTTGGCAAAAAAATCAGAAATAAATTAATCGCATGGTGAAAAGATCGAGCTGTCGCCCCGGCGGTTCCTGGATTTAAAAGACTTCTCCAAGCTGAAACTGTTGGCAGAAATGTATAAGTTATCACCGCGATAATTAATAAAGAAAGCAAGACTGATGCTGCTAAATCTCTCCACCGACGCTGCTTGCAGAGGAAAACAAAAACTAAGGGTAGCCAAATTATAGGTAAGGTTTTTATTAAAAAACCTACCCAAATTGCCAAAATTGCAAAAACATAACGTTGGCAATAAATACATCCTATTAAAACTATCAATGTATTAGCCAGAAGAACGTCAAGGTGAGCATTAGCTATTTGCTCGTTCAATAGCATGGGATTGACTAAATAGGCCAGTGTTATGAGGTTACGGTTTTCAGAATTTGTTAGCAACCGCCAAATTAAGTAGCCATTGAGCGTGTGTACCAACACGCAGATTATTTTAAAAATATAAACGGCTAGTAAAGGGCTAATTGATCCACCAAGTGCTGATAGGGTAAAAAAAAATAAAGAAACGGGGCCATAGGTAGAAGTCTGGTCCCAGTGGAGGAAGGGAGATACATTAGAAATTAAGGTATCGGCATTATTGAGATAAGGATTAATTTTTTGCAAGCTCATTGCTCCGTAATGCAAGTACATATAAATGTCACTGCTGTGAGGATAAGCTATGAGCGCAAGTCCCAGAAAGGGTATTGCATACTTGCAAATGTCTAGAAAGCTGGAATTTGTCTGCTTTTTTTGAATTAACCAGATAATATATGTAACTGTTGCTATCAAGTAGGAACCGTTAATTATAAGTCGGATGAGGCTGAAACCGCTGGAAGGGAAATCGTTATAGTTTTCTCCACCCTGTAAAACGCTGTAATACTTGGTGATTCCCATTGAGGTCATCGCAATACAGAAAATTATGGAAGCTGCTAATGCTGCAGCATATAGAATTTTCTGATTTTTTAAGTAATTGTTGACCATGATGCTATTTATTCAGTGTGGTAAGTAAGTGCAGGTGATTTTCTTGCCCGATCGCGTTGGCGGTTATCTGACTAAATGGTGTTCCATCGCAAAGCGAACGAGTTCTGCTCGGTTGTTGCTGTCAGTTTTTCTGAACAAGCTGCTGACGTGCTTTTCGATAGTTCGAGGGCTGAGGTGGAGCCGATCGCCTATTAGAATATTAGAAAGACCTTCTGTGAGTAAATTCAGCACTTCTCGCTCTCGCTGGGTCAACATCGGAGAACTTGGGCCCATAGACGCGCGATCGCGCATTTCTGAGTTGTGAGTTAAAAAATCCAATTCACTATTGCCCTTGACTCTGCTGGGTCCCTCTGTTGGCATCGGTTCAGGTTCAGGGGAACGAGAGGGGGCCTGAGCGATTAAAGCGTAGCGATCGAGCAAAGAGCGAATAACCGCCCCCAATTCCTGGAGTTCAAAAGGTTTAGCCAGATAATTGTCGCACCCCATCTGATAGCCGCGAATCCGTTCTTGCGTGCTCGTGCGTTCCGTCAAAAAAATCACCGGCAGCAAGCGGAAAGCGGGACGAGTCCGAACTCGCCGCACGAATTCGTAGCCATCCATCTCCGGCATTGTAATGTCGGTAACAATCAAGTGGGGCTGAAATTTCTCTACCAAACCTAAAGCTTCTTTGCCATTCTCAGCAGGGATTACAGAGTATCCGGTAATTTCTAGATAATCGGTAATCGACAAGCGAGTCGCGAAATCGTCGTCAGCAACCAGAATCGTCAAGGGCATGAGGGGAATTTAAAAATTAAACCTTAAAAATTAAAAGTGAAATTAGTCACTTTTAATTTTTAATTCTACTGTTTAATTCTGTTTATAACTTGCTGTTAAAGTAGCAGGCTGCCCTAATGTTCCCTCCAAAGCTACGCCGCGCCCGTTTGCTGCCAAATGCCGCAGAGTTTTGTAAATTGTCTCGATTTGCTCTGGCTTTCCTGCTTTTTTGGCTATTTCTGCGACAGACAGAGGTTTTTGGGCGTCTTTGAGCACTTGCAGTACCCGTTGCTGCAAGTCCAATACAGCAGCGGCTGCTTTTTTGCCTGCTTCGACGCCCGGTTGGTGATAGGCATTGACATTCACCAAGGAACCGTAAAAACCTACGGCTCTTTCGTAGAGGGCGATTAATGCTCCTACTGTCCGAGGGTTGACTTGGGGAATTGTGACAGTAATTGAATCTCGGTGATTTTCGTACAAAGCTTGTCGAGTTCCCTGCAACAAACCAGACAAATAATCTCCCGAAGTGACGGCGGTTTCTACTTCGGGAGAAATGCCTTGCCTGTCTTCCAAAACTTCGATAAATGTTAGGAAGAAATTCGGCACGCCGTCTCGCAGTTGCTGGACGTAAGCGTGTTGGTCGGTGCTGCCTTTGTTGCCGTAAACTGCGATTCCTTGATGAACTGTGTTGCCGTCTAAATCTTCCTGTTTGCCGATCGATTCCATGACTAATTGCTGCAAGTAGCGGCTGAACAATAGCAGTGAATCTTTATACGGCAAAACTACCATATCTTTTTCGCCACGTCCGTTGCAAGCAAAATACCAACTCATGGCTAAAAGGGCGGCGGGATTATTTTTAATCTCGGGAATTCTGGTAGCTTCGTCCATGACTTTAGCGCCGTCGAGCATCGCCTGAATGTCGATGCCTTGCAAAGCTGCTGGCAAAAGTCCTACTGCTGAGAGTTCCGAAGTGCGTCCTCCCACCCAGTCGGCCATCGGGAAGCTGGCAATCCAGCCTTCGGATTTGGCTAATTTGTCTAGTTTGCTGTCTGTTCCAGTGATGGCAACTGCCTGTTTGGCGAAGTCGAGTTTTTCGGCGCCGAAGGCTTTTTGAACTTCGATCATGCCGTTGCGGGGTTCGGGGGTACCCCCGGATTTGGAGATAGTAATTACTAGGGTGCTGGCGAGTTTGTCTTTGATTTTGTTAAGGATGCGATCGATCCCCGCCGGATCTGTGTTGTCGATAAAATGTATTGCTAGGGGCGGAATGTCTGGGGATAAAGCTTCGGCGACAAATTGGGGGCCGAGGGCGGAACCGCCGATGCCGATCGAAATTATGTCGGTAAATTGCGGAGCAAAGGGCGGTTTAATATCGCGGTTTTGAATTTTCTTGACAAATGCTTCGACTTGTGATATACCTTCGACTATTTCTTGTTTTAATTCTGGAGTGGGAGCTAAATCGGGGTTTCGCAGCCAGTAGTGGCCCACCATGCGGTTTTCGTCGGGATTGGCGATCGCACCTGCTTCCAAAGCTGCCATGTCTTTGAAAGCTTTGTCAAATTTGGGCTTCAGTGCTGCTGCGAAAGCGTCGTCGAATCCCATGCGGCTGATATCGAGGTAAAGTCCCAATCCCTCGTGATAGTAAAGCCAGTCTTGATAGCGTTGCCAGAGTGCTGCGGCGTCCATAGGAATTCTCTACAATTTTTTTAATGTTCGATCGGCGTCGTCAGGAATCCACCAATTGTAGTTTAAAACGATCTGATGTACGGCTTTTGCAGAATCCCAATAAATTTAAGCATTAGTCGTCTGAAGGCAGCCGGAGCCGAAGGCAGCCAAACCATTCGGCACAATTAAACTAGAAAAATATGACTTGGGCAACACTCTTAGTAGGTAGATCCCCCATTAATGGCCACACCCCATAGATAGATCGAAGTGGCACAGAGATTTAACTGTGGTCGGCGTTGGCGTTTGGGCCCTGGTTTAACAATATTCAAATTCGGGCGATCGGGATGTGTAAAATAAGCATTGCGGTCAGGTTAAATATACTTTTAGCGGTCACTCAATAATCGGCTAAAAAGATAGTTAACAACGGTCAACTATCTGAAGTGTAGTATAATATACAGATATTAGAATAAAAGTGCGATCGACTATGCTTACTCTATCTTCCGAATTAAAAGAACGGTTAGCAACTCCCCTCAAAATCGGGGATTTTGAAGTTAAAAGCCGCGTCCTGCAATCACCCTTATCCGGCGTTACCGATTTGGTATTTCGCCGCCTGGTGCGCCGCTACGCGCCGGATTCGATGATGTACACGGAAATGGTGAACGCTACGGGTTTGCACTACGTGAAGCAACTGCCGAGAATTATGGAAGTTGACCCAAACGAGCGTCCGATTAGCATTCAATTGTTTGACTGCCGGCCGGATTTCTTGGCAGAAGCGGCGCAGAAAGCAGTGGCAGAAGGAGCGGATACTGTTGATATTAATATGGGCTGTCCGGTTAACAAAATTACTAAAAACGGCGGCGGTTCTTCTCTGCTGCGAGACCCGGAAACGGCCGAGGCAATTGTGCGGGCTGTTGTGGAAGCAGTAGATGTTCCTGTCACCGTTAAAACTAGGATCGGTTGGACTGATAAAGAAATTAATATTTTGGAATTTGCGAAGCGGATGGAAGATGCGGGAGCAAAAATGATTACCGTGCACGGCCGCACTCGATCGCAAGGTTACACCGGCCCGGCAAAATGGGAGTGGATTCGCCGCGTGAAAGAAGTTTTATCGATTCCAGTTATTGCTAACGGGGATATTTTTTCTGTCGAAGCAGCGATGCGATGTCTGGAAGAAACCGGCGCCGATGGAGTGATGTGTTCGCGGGGAACTTTGGGCTATCCTTTTTTGGTGGGAGAAGTTGATTATTTCTTGAAAACTGGTGTAGAAAAGATAGCTCCGACACCAATTGAACGTCTCGAATGTGCTAAGGAACATTTGCGGGCTTTGTGGGAATATAAAGGTGAAAGCGGTGTCTGCCAAGCGCGCAAGCACTTAACCTGGTATGCTAAGGGTTTCCCCGGCGCTGGGGAATTGCGGGGCGTGTTGGCTGTGGTAGAAACGGTTGAACAAGGTTGCGATTCGATCGATCGCGCGATCGATCAATTGCCCGCATAAACCTTACCCGCAGAGGTCAGTCGATTTTAGATTTTAGATTTGAGATTTTAGATTTACTTGCAGCATTGAATGTGGGAGCTTGAACTTTAGTCTAAAATTTTAATATCGACCCTCAGGAGTGTACGTGGCACGGTATCCGTTTTTGGGCGGAGTCAACTAGGGCTTAGAGAAACAAAACCCGCCTCTGCGGGCTAAGATTTAAGACAAAGTTAAAAATTTGTGTGTGGGGAAAGCATGGATTCCTTAAAAGGGCGAGATTTATTAAGTCTGGCAGATTTAAGCATTGACGAATTAAATTATTTGCTGGATCTAGCAACGAGTTTAAAATCGGGAATGGTCAAGCTGAAACGCAATAAAGTTCTCGGCTTGTTATTTTCCAAAGCTTCAACGCGAACGCGGGTAAGTTTTACGGTGGCAATGTATAAATTGGGAGGGCAAGTGATTGACCTCAATCCCAACGTTACACAAGTCAGCCGCGGCGAACCTTTGGTAGATACAGCCAGGGTTTTAGACAGATATTTAGACATTTTGGCGATTCGGACTTTCGAGCAAAAGGACTTAGCAACTTTTGCCAACTATGCGAAAATTCCTGTGATTAATGCACTGACCGATGACGAACACCCATGTCAAGTGCTGGCGGATTTAATGACAGTAAAAGAGTGTTTTGGCAAGTTGGAAGGGGTGACTTTGACTTATTTGGGCGATGGCAATAATATGGCTAATTCGCTGATGTTGGGCTGTGCAATGACGGGAATGAATGTAAGAATTGCTTGCCCTCAAGATTTCCAGCCGAATGCTGAGATAGTGAAAAAAGCTAAGAATATTGCTAATGGAAAAACAGAAGTTACTGTGACGGCGGACGCAGAAGCTGCTGTGAAGAATGCTCAAGTGATTTATACTGATGTTTGGGCGAGTATGGGACAGGAAGAGGAAGCAAAAATCAGGATTCCTTTGTTTGAGCCATATCAGGTAAATGAACAATTGCTGAAGTTAGCAGATAAGAATGCAATTGTATTGCACTGTTTGCCCGCACACCGGGATGAAGAGATTACCGATGCAGTGATTGAAGGCAGTCAATCGCGCGTTTGGGATCAGGCAGAAAATCGGATGCACGCTCAGCAAGCTTTGCTGGCAAGCCTTCTAGAAAGCGATTAGGAATAGAGAAGGGAATAAAAGAGAAGAATTGAGGGTTGAAAAGGAAAGCCATTTTCTCTATCTCTTCTCTTTTTCCGCGCCCTAAGTGCCCTCTGCGGTTAATAAAAAAAATATAATTCACAAAAGGTTATCGAAAAACATGAAGTTGTCGCTCATTCACATTTAACACCCAATAATCGGCAATTCCCGATCGACACCATGCTAACAGAATTTACCCTCGCAAACTTCAAGAGTTACAAAACAAGCCGATTACCGCTTGGAGCGCTGACTGTGCTCATCGGAGCCAACGCCGCAGGCAAAAGTAATGCAATTGAAGCTTTGCGCTTTTTGTCATGGTTGGCACAAGGTCAAAAACTCACCACTATTCAATATGCTGTCAATAATGCCGATCGCATTATACGCGGTAGAGTCGATGATTTGTGCCATCTTGGACAGTCAAGTTTTACCATCGGTTGCCATTTAGACTCAACAAAATGGAACCAACTTGATATAACCCTCAATGTGCGTGAGGGAGAACTGCATATTAGTAGTGAGCGGATTGTTGGCTCGACAACTGAAACAACTCAAATACCTCTATATGATCTAAATAAACCATCTCAAGGAATAGGGACGGATGTTGATGTTTCCTATAACAACTTTACCAAAGGAAAAAATAAGCCACGAGTAATTTGCAGCGATCAAATGGCTATCTTTGTTCAATTAGACACACCTGCTCGTTTTGATGCAAAAAACCATAAATCCCAAAAAATCATTCCTGAAACAGTCCGCGAATATCAAAGAGTATTGCAAAACATCCTATTTCTCGATCCCGTTCCCGCCAAAATGCGCGAGTACAGTTTCAAATCGGATAAACGCTTACAGGAAGATGGCACTAATCTTTCCAGTGTTTTGTTTCGCCTATGGGAAAAGAAACCCGACAATCAAAAAACAATTTTAAACTTGATTCAGAGCCTACCAGAACAGGCTATAGAAAAGCTAGATTTCATTTCTGGCCCGCGAGATGAAGTGATGGTAAGGCTGGCAGAAACCTTTGGTAACAAACCGCGCTATTGCGAGGCTGCTTTGTTATCGGATGGGACTTTGCGGGTGTTAGCAATTACAGCAGCCATGCTATCAGCAACTGAAGGTAGTTTAGTAGTCATCGAAGAAATCGATAATGGGGTTCATCCCAACCGCGCCAAACATCTACTAACCTGCATTCGAGATATTGCCGAGCGTCGTAATTTGCGGGTGCTGCTTTCTACTCATAACCCCGCTCTCATGAATGCCTTACCTGACGCGGCCCTCGGTGATGTAGTGTTTTGTTACCGAGATCCACAAGCAGGGGATAGCCGCCTTGTACGACTGGGAGATATATACGAGTTTCCTAGCCTGATATCGCAAGGCCCTCTTGGTCAATTGGTAACTGCGGGAGTAGTCGATCGGTTTGTCAAGTCGCCGCACACGCCTGATGAGAGAAAACAGCAAGCAATGGCATGGCTATCTCGTTTGCAGGAGTACGGGGAATGAGTAGTATTTGCCTAATCGATACTAGCATTTTCCTCAACTTTCTTAATGTTCCCAACTGCAATCAGGATAGAGCATTAGTCCTCGAAGATTTTAAGATTTATGCTGAATCTGGTTGTACTTTTTTGTTACCGATGGCAACCATAATAGAAACAGGCAACCACATTGCCCAGAATGGCGACGGTACAATGAGAAGGAAAACAGCCATGCGTTTTGTTAAAGAAGTTAAAGCTGCATTTAAGGGTGAAGCTCCTTGGTCACTTACTCAATTCCCAAACACAGAAGAAATACTACTGTGGATTGATAATTTTCCTGATTTAGCTGGCAGAAACAAAGCCCCTGATAAGTATGAAGGAACTAGCTTCGGCGATCTCAGTATCATTGAAGAATTTAATAAGTCATGTCAGCGTTTCCCCATGAGTGAAGTGTTTATTTGGTCACTAGACAGTGATTTAAGTCGCTATCACCAAAACGCAAAATACCGATCGTAGTCCTGAACGCATAAATAGGCGATTGCTAAGGAAAAAGCCATTCTCTCTATCTCTTCTATTCTCTTTCTCTGCGCCCTCTGCGCCCTCTGCGGTTAATAAAACAAACATAATTCACAAATGAAGAGAATTGATACAGCCGTTTTCAATTTGATACCAGAGGGGGCAACATTGCCTGAATTGCGATATTGAAAGCGGGAAATTCCAGCGGTGAAATGCTCCCATGTTCCCCAATAATTACTTCGCTTTGATACCCATTTTCAGCGGGTTCTCGAAAAACATGGAGTTGTCGATCGCCCACATTTAGCACCCAATAATCGGCAATTCCCGATCGCGCGTAAGCTTTGGCTTTAATTTCGCGATCGAAAGTTAAGCTGCTATCTGCCACTTCGATAATGAGATATACTTCTGAGGGAGTGGGATGGTGAGTCGCATAGTCAAAAGGATCGATTCTGACTACGGCAATATCCGGTTCGGGTTCAGAATTGTCATCAAGGGCGATCGGATCTTGGGTATAAACAGCAGCCTGATTTCCCAGAAGATGGCTCAGCACGCTGGCAGTACGTCTCGTGGCTGAAGTGTGAGCAGTTCCTTTTGCACTCATTTTGATGATATTTCCTGAAAGTAGTTCGACTCGTTCCTCTGGGTGAAAAAATCCCATCTCTCCCAGTTTGTGATACTCTTTAACTGTCCATTTACGGAGCGTGAAAGCAGCTTCAGTTGTTAGCATATCTCGATTGATAAATTTATAATTTGATGTGGGATGATTTTATTTTAGCTTATGATATTAACTGATTTAACTGGTAACTGGTTCCCAGGCAGAGCCTGGGAACCGATATCTAGAGGCTCTGCTTCGCAAGCTTTTATGGAAATTGGAGGCACAGCCTCCGGATCTGCGTTACCAGGCAGAGCCTGGTAACGAGTAAACTAGAAGTTGATTAAGAGGCTCCGAAATTCACTTTTGTGACTTCACCGGCGACAACATTAACTGTTTCTTGAATTTGACTTCCATCAACTTTCAACTGATAAGTTCCCGGAGAAAGCTCGATCGCCCCAAACCATCCTTTACCATCGGCGCGCAGTTGGCGCACCTTGCCAGCAGCATCGATCGACTGCAATGTCAAGCTCGCACCGTCGCAAGTTTGAGCGCACCGCTGCAAATTTCCGGCGATCGCACCTGTAGTCGGCCGCGACTTCCAAGGCATATCGGGAACCGCTGCGGTTGTCGCCCACACAGGCTGAGTTTCATAGGTTTTGCCCGTCGCAGCATCAACGTATTGACTCGGCACAGAAAGCGCGGTGTAAAACAAATCGTTGCTTTGGGGAACGTATTTCCAAGGCTGGCGGGGCAAATCACCGCTACCGCCCGATCGCAGTTCCACATTCGTGTACACGTTGCTGCTAGCGTAGGAATACAGCACCGTACCGGCTACGTGATTTCCTTTTGCAGAGGGATCTTCGGCGCGGCGAACCTGCGCTAGGGTGTCTTCGATGTAGTTGAGGTAATTGCCCGGGCCGATCGCAATTTGGCGGTTGTACTGGTGGTCTTTGGCGTACTCGATCCAGTTGTCGTAAGCGAGTTTTTGCGATCGTTTGTACTCGCGCTGGTAAGTCATCGGCATCGCCATGTCTACGATCCCTTCTTCCAGCCAAGCGCGCCAATCTTGCAATACTTCTTTGTAAGGCTGCGTTTGATACCACCCTGCATCGTTTGTGGGGCCGTCTCCCCAGGCGATCGTGGCGGCGGTAATTTTAACGCGCGGTTTAATCGCAAGGCTTTCTACATAAAGCTTCCGGACTAAATTTGTCACCTGTTCGCGCCGCCACTGCATCCAGGCGGGATCGGTGGGTGCGGGTTTGCCCGATCGACCTGTTTGCTGATTGAAACGGGCGATCGCAGTCGGATTGTAGCCCCAAGTCGGCCCGCCGTAGCGCACATAATCCAACTGTACGCCGTCCACATCGTAGCGCTTCAGCAAATCCAAATAGACGGAAACAGTATAATCTACGGCGTCTGGATGGCCGGGATCGAGATAGCCTTGGGCTTCCCCACCGTAAGTCAGCATTGCCCAATTGTCGCTGCCGGGGGCAGAAGGCCCGTGTTGTTGCCAAACGTGACCGGCGGGAAGTTTGGTGCCCGAAACCACCGGCAGCGTCACCATCCAAGCGTGTACTTCAATGCCTGCGGCGTGGGCTTTGTCAATTAAATCTTGCAGGGGATCGAAACCGGCCGGAACGTTGGGATCGAGGGTGCGGGGTTCGATCGCACTCGTGTAAAAAGCATCGCCACGGCGGCGGACTTGGGCGACGATCGCGTTGGCATTTGCCCGCTGCGCGTCTGCGATCAATTTTGTGACTTCTTGAGGGGTTTTGAAGCCGGGGTTGAAAGCGTCCACCCAGAAGGCGCGAAATTCGGCGGTTTGAGTTTGCGGGGGCATAGTTGCGATCGCGCGGTTTGGGAACCAGTTTGATAACCAACCAGGAGTCAGCAGAAAACTAATTGTTAAGCCAATCAGGAACAAGCTTGACAAAAAGAATGTTTTGGGTTTAGGCATCAGAAATGTGTGAGAGAGCGTTTAACAGTCCTTTACGGACTTTTGGTTTGAGCGTCCGCTTGACATTTTCGCACAAGGGTACATTAATTGGGCCGATCGGTAAATAGTTGAGTAATACCGCTGGGAGAGTCGAGAATGAGATTAAAATTGACCTCGGCAAAATGGGCCATATTTTCCGATCTTTCAATATAGCGGTTGAGCCAGTAAATTGAATCCGCTACACCACTTAACAGAGTTTTACAGGCTAAATAGGGTTTTAATGATTTTCATTTTGGCTGTATCAAGGCCGCATTCAAGCTTGGCAATTGGAGTTAGGCTTTTCCACTTGCCTTTATTCGCGTTGAAGATAGCATCGGCTGTTTTTTCGGCATCTATATTTTCAAAGCCGCCTATTTTATTAGTTGATAAGTAATTGAGACGATCGAAAATCTCATCTCTTGATGCACGTTTAACGCTAACTTTTTCAGGTGGTGGCGGTGGTGGTGCAACTGGAGCAGGCGGCGAGAGATAAAATACTTTTGCTAAAGTATCTAATTTTTTACCGCTAGTAATGCCACATTTTAAGGCGGTAATAGGCTTAAAGTTTGACCACGTTTCCCGATTGGCTTCTGAGATTCGATTGGCTCCGACAATAACATCCAATCTGTTCAATGCACTGCCGGGTTCTGCTACCAAATATCGAAGTGCACCGAGAATAGTATCTCTTGATGCTGTGCTAAGGTTAACCTTTGGTATTGCTTCCCTTGCCAGAATTTTAGCTTGCTCAATATTTTTGGATTCTGGCTCGATGATTATGCACCAGACTCGCTCTAATTCAGCTTGTTGAGCGACTGCATAAATAAAGGAATTGCTGACTACTTGATATTGATAATCACCTGTTTCTTTAACAATCACAGGAATCCAATTACGTCCACCAGCGTTCAAAATAGCCTCGGCTGCGGCGGTGATGATAAACTCTGATTCAGAGCAGGGTTCCCCTGGTTCAATCTCAGCTAATGGCAGGTGCATCAGCTTACCGATGTCATCATACTTACTCATTTTAAGAAATACTCCTTAATTAGACCAACATAGTGTTCAGCAGCGGTATTGTTAAGAAAAACAGCGGGAATATGAGAAAAAGCAGCATTGGCAACAGTTGCATAGCTGGGAATACTGAAGATAGTTTTTTCAGCATTCCCGCTTGTAGATTTAGGCCAATAATATGGTATCAGATCAAAGCCGTCTTTTTTAGCTTGATTAATTATTTTTCCAATTTCCTGATTGGCTGTCTGAAGCGAAGGATCTGTGATCTTCTCTCCATTGAAAAAGATTGGTAGGGCAATTGGCCCACCATCTCCTCTTTCTTGTTTAATTTCGGGAATAAATTTTGTAATTACCCTAGCTGCATTGTGTAGTGAGGCTAATCCATTATGCTTGGTAGGGATGAGAACAACATCAGAGGCATAAACACTGCTCTGACTGAAAAATAACCATTGGGTAGGGCAATCAATCAATATGTAATCATATAGATAAATAAAAGCTTTAAGGATTTCTCGCAATCTTTTTTGCCCCTTTTGAATGTGTGATTGAGCTTGAAGAGAATCTGTAAATTGTTCCATTTCTTCAGTTGAGGGAATCACGTCAAAAAAACGTAACGGTTTCCCTTGTTTGTCCTTGTACGGTTTTCCATGTTTGTCGGTGTGAATAAAAGGAACTACTGTTTGGATAATATTTGCTTTTGAATCAGTGAGACAGTTATATAAACTAATAGCTCCTACATCTAATCCAAGAGTTTGCGTTAAATCTCTTTGTGAATCAAAATCAACTACTAAAACCTTTTTTTGCTGTTTTCGCAAAATTGCTGCTAAATTGAGAGTTGTTGTCGTTTTACCCACTCCTCCTTTATTGTTATAGATACAAACTGTCAATGCCTTGGGTGGGTTGTCAATCAAATCTTTGATATGTTGGACAATGGCACTAATATTACCTTTGTTAATCAGAGTACAGGGAGTTGCAGGAATTACAACATTCCCATGCCTCCGAAATAACTGGATATGAATGCCATTGGTAATAATGCCCCATTGAGCCGTTTGACATTTAGGAGATAGCAGATATCTTTTAATCTGTTCCCTAGACTCGTTATATTTGGGAGTACCTTCCGCTAAGTTAATTTTAGCTCCTGTCGCTATTGCCCGTCCCTTGCCTTCAACAAGTAAGTAGGGAGCGACAGGAGAGAACAAAAACTTCTCACTCTCAGTATTTTTACGCGCTGCGAAATCTACTTTCTGAGCACCCTGACCTGTTGGAAACTGTGGAAACTGGTCATTTTTAGTGAATCCAAGTGCTTCTATTAGAACCGACACAAATTGAGAGTTGACTATCGCTTCAATGGCATTCTCTGGAATGCTATCTAAAACTTGACCCCAGTTGATAGTTGTCATCATTTACAGTTAGATACTTAAGTAAAATCATAACGCTTGGTTTGAGTTTGTGTCATCGTTAGCTACCTCCCGATCTAGCTATATGAACAGTCAACATACTTTTGGATAAGTTATATATTTTCTAGTGCGCTTGACATTTTAGCACATCGGTGAAAATTTAGGCGAAAATACACTGAACTGGCGATCGGCAGCATCACCTAATTTTCTGGATACTTTCTTGAACTGTGAAGGATACGGAGAATTTCTACGCTTTCTTCTTTTACTCTATAGATGATGAGATAAGAGGTATTGGAAATGACAAGTTCTCTAGTAGCTTCTACGCGACCAACTCGACCCATAAAAGGAAATTCGGCGAGTTGACCTAGAGCACTCTGAATCCTTAAAATTAATTGCCTTGCTGCCTCTGGATCGTCTTTAACAATATATGCGTGAGCCTGTTCTAGATTTCGCAAAGCTTGTCGCAGCCACTTAATTTTCATTGGTCAATTTGGCAAAAACTGCTTGGACTTCATCATCGCTGGCAAAGTCTCCAGCTTCGGCCTCGGCAACGCCTTTGTTAATCTCATCGAGCAGCCATTGATAATTTTCTAGGTAAGAAGCGATCGCTTCGTTCAAAACATAAGTTAAATCGCGATCGGTGACACTAGCGATCGCCTTCAGCGCCTCTTTTTTTTCGCTATCAAGGAGAAATGTAAAATTTTCTTGACTCATGGCTGCCCTTTGCTGTTATGGGAAGAGAGTAAACTGGTACTATGATAGCCTATAGATTCCTATTTTGGCGAAAATAAACTGAACTCGAAATCGCACTTTTTGAACAAATGATAGTACCGCACTTTCAAACGCTAGCCCTTCCGGGTAACAGCTACTCAACTGCAAGCAATTTACTCGATCGAGTAGATGGCTGGCGCCAAGAAGCAACCCGAAAGTTGCAGCAAAGCCAGAGAGGAGAAAAGGGACAATTTTTAACACCTTCCTCAGTCGCAAGTTTGATGGCGGGAATGTTTGAATTTAACTGTCCCGATATATCGCTTTTAGATGCCGGGGCTGGTATTGGTTCCCTGTTAGCAGCCGTTGTTTGCGAACTTTGCCAGCGCCAAAACCGACCGCACAGCCTGCACGTTACAGCTTATGAAATTGACCTTGTTTTGATAGAATACCTCAAGCAAACCTTAGAATTGTGCAGTATTGAATGTCAGCGCTTCGGGATATCTTTTACCTGTGAGATTCGCGAAATAGATTTTATTCAAGACAGCGCCGATATGTTGCAGCCCAATCTATTTACACAACCAGTAAAACGGGAATTTACCCATGCAATTATCAATCCTCCCTATGCCAAAATAGACGCTAAATCCCAAGCCCGAACCTTGCTGCGTTCTATAGGACTAGAAACCAGCAATCTCTACGCTGGCTTTACAGTGGCTGCCGCTCACCTGCTCAAACCAAACGGTGAATTAGTGTCGATTACTCCCCGCAGCTTTTGCAACGGTTTATACTTTAGAGATTTCCGCAAAGTATTCCTTCAAATGATGGCTTTGCGCCAAGTACACATCTTTGAATCCCGACAGTTGCCATTTCGCGATGATGCGGTGCTGCAAGAAACTATTATTGTGCGCGCCACCAAACAAATAGAACAGCCAGAGACTGTACTAATTACCTCAAGCAGCAGCGCGGGCGACGACCTGGTTTTGTCTCACCAACTGCCCTATACCGCCTTAATTAATCCCCAAGATTCCGAGCAATTTATTCGGATTCTACCGGATTCTGTCAGCCAGAAAGTAGTCGAGCAAATGGCTCAATTTACTTGCACCCTAGAGGGATTAGGCTTAACAGTTTCCACCGGAAAAGTTGTAGATTTTCGTGTTCGCTCTGACTTGCGGCTAAAACCTGAGAACGGTACAGTTCCGCTGATTTATCCCGCACATTTCTCGGCTGGCGGTGTTGAATATCCCACAGCAACGAGAAAGCATCAAGCTTTAGCTGTCACGGAAAAAACTGCTGCACTCCTCGTACCTAACGAACATTATGTTTTGAGCAAGCGCTTCTCCTCAAAGGAAGAGAAAAAGCGAATTGTTGCAGTTGTCTGGGATGCCAATAAAATTAATAGTTCTAGCGTGGGTTTTGAGAACCATTTGAATTACTTTCACCAACAGGGACGCGGATTAGACCTCACCCTGGCGCGGGGATTGGCCGTTTATCTAAATTCGAGTTTGGTAGATGCGTTTTTCCGACTGTTCAACGGACACACTCAAGTTAATGCTACGGATTTACGCAATTTGAAGTATCCTAATGTAGAGCAATTACTTTTACTTGGCGCTCAAATAGGAGAAATATTTTCTACACAGCGGGAGATTGATCGACTTGTCGAGACACAACTGCTGAAGGCGACAAGTCCGTTAGAAAATAGTCCGATAACAATCAAGAACCGTATTGATGAATCTCTAGAAATACTTGCAGCGCTGAGTTTTCCAAAAAGTCAGCTTAACGAACGTTCCGCCTTAACTCTTCTGGCTTTGCTTGACCTCAAGCCAAAGGATGCTTGGGAATCGGCAAAATCTCCACTTCGGGGAATCACACCAATTATGGAATTTATGGATCGGGAGTACAGTAAAAAACATGCACCAAATACGCGGGAAACTGTGCGCCGCCAGACTGTGCATCAGTTTCTAGATGCAGGTTTAATTGTTGTTAATCCTGACAGTCCCGAACGTCCGGCGAATAGTCCAAAAACTGCATATCAGATAGAAGAAAGTGCTTTGGAACTACTGCGAACTTATGACACTTCTGACTGGGACAAGAATGTTCGCGCTTACCTCGTTCATTTTAAGGGAGAAAAAATTTTGCAGGCTTATTCCAAAAATGAAAATATTTGTGACTCAGAATGATGCTAAAATACACCATTTATATGGCTGCCGCTGGCATCGGAATGACATATACTGTGATGCCAGGGGTTGAATTGACCGGAATTGTCGATCGCACTCCGTAAATCAAATAAGTAACTAGGTAAAATATCTCTGCAATGGAAAAAAAGCATAACGCTGGATTGTGGGTATCAGTATTATACTTCGCTCAAGGTCTCCCTTACACCGTCGTTAATTTAATGTCGGTGATTTTTTTGAAAGGTATGGGAACCAGCAACGAATTGATCGGATTGACAAGTCTGTTGTCTTTTCCTTGGGTATTAAAAGGTTTGTGGGGGCCAGTTGTTGATTTGTATTCCACGAAACGCAAATGGATTTTAACAACCGAAATCATTTGTGCTTTCCTGTTTGCTTTCCTGGCTTTTGGCGTATTAACGCCCGCACCGATTATTATATCGCTTGTTATCTTTACCGCGATCGCCTTTGTGTCAGCTACTCACGACATCGCCATTGACGGATTTTATTTAAACACTCTCAATAAAGACCAGCAAGCCTTGTTTGTCGGGGTTCGCAACACGGCTTATAGAGGTGCTGTCATTGCTGGTAGCGGTATATTGGTTTTCTTCGCCGGGAAACTGGCCGAACAGCATTTAGTCACCGGAAATACAGGCGATACCAAAATATATCAAGACATTCCGCTGTCACTTTTCGGTTCGGATTTTAGCGTGTCTGCGCTTAACTACGGATGGGCGACAGCCTTTGGCATTTGTGCCATTATGTTTGTGCTGATATATCTCTTTCAGCGGTGGTATCTTCCCTATCCTAGAAATTATGCTATGGAAGCCGACGCACCCCAACAAACAACAAGCTTTATCGAAGCATTTAAAAGTTATTTTCAGCAAGATAAAATTGGTTGGATTGTTACTTATGTCGTGATTTTTAGGTTAGGCGATGCCTTGACGTTTAAAATGGCTCCGCCATTTTTAATGGATAAAGTGGAGAAAGGAGGATTAGCAGTTTCTACCTCGGAAATGGGTTTATTATCCGGTACTTTAGGGGTAATGTTTCTGTTAATTGGAGGGTTGTTGGGCGGCTATTTGATTGCTAAACAAGGATTGAAAAAATGGATGTGGCCGACGGCAATTTTGCAAAATTCAACTAACGTGCTGTATTGGCTGTTGGCAATACATCAACCGGGGATTGAATGGGCTTATGCCGTAAATTCGATCGAGCAATTTACTTACGGACTTGGCGTAGCTGCCTATACAGTGTTCTTGATGCGGACTGTCCGCCCTGAATACGAAGCATCTCACTATGCAATTACAACTGCTTTTATGGCAGCAGGAGTGCTGATTCCGGGCGTTTTTAGCGGCTACTTGCAGGCGAGTCTCGGCTATCAAAATTATTTTTTGATGAGCGCGCTGGCTGTGATTCCCGGTATGCTAACCATTTTCTTTCTGCCCTTAGAAGATGAGAAAAAATTAGCATCCATGCCCAGACCTGGACTGGACGATTTCGATTAGTATCAAGTCCGGTCGCTATAATTATCAGGTTCTGGCGGGGCTGGTTTACCAATATCTGTACTTTTTTTTCGAGATTTCGGTGAACCCGCCCCTGGAGGAATATTGATGTGTTTAATCATGGAAGAGTATAAATTGTCGGTGTTTGTTTTCCTAACACAAAATAAGGACACAACATTGTTGTGTCCTTACCGAATATCTGTATTGCCAGCCGCCAACTAAATCGCAATAAAATCACTAGCTGTTAGCGGACTACTTGGAATGCCAGGAATACTGGCTAGAACTTCGCCGTTACTGGCAATTTCAATCGTCGTTATAAAATCGCCTGCAGTAACTCTCACTTGGTTGAAGGTCAAACCTCCGCTCAAACCGATTAAATCTTGACCCTTTTGAAAGTCTACAAGTGTATCTGTACCGGCACCTGCTCCTAACACCAATACGTCGCGTCCAGCGCCACCAATTAAGAGATCCGCACCCTTTGCGCCAATGAGTGTATCGTCTCCTTCTCCACCGCTCAAATTGTCATCCCCTTTGCCGCCTAATAGCAGGTCGTTGCCGCTGCCACCGCTGATAATATCGTTGCCTTTGTTGCCGCTGAGAGTGTCGTTTCCCCCATTGCCAGTGATAATATCGTCCCCTGCAAAACCTGATGCTGTATTGTTAGCATCGTCGCCTACTAAATTATTAATTTGGGAGACATCGAGAGCAGTTTGCATTGCCACAAGGTTTGCTAAAGAGGAGCTTCCCGGAGCGGTTCTTAATTGTTCTAAACTGCTGCGCGATTCCAGAGATGTTGCTAAGGTTGGCAGTGCAAAGTCTAAGCCAGCTAACAGCTCTAAATAATCGGAATCTGTGAAAGTGAAATCAGGGCGGTTCAACTGGTCTACAGAGATTTCTCTCTGAGTCAAGCCGGGAGGAGGAGCAGTCAACAAACCGCTTTGGCTGTGCTTGTCCAAGACAAGTAGTGGGTTGATTATCGGGTTGGTAAATGTTTGAAGAACTACTTTTCCCGGTAGAAAAGCTTCTCCTCCCAAGCTCACAAAATCGCCGCTAACTATGTAGTGAGTTACATTTTTTCCGGCGCCGACTTTCTGCTTGAATGTATTGACTGTACTCTGAGCAACTCCGGGAGAATTGAAGGTGACAACATCTCCAATAGTAGATGTGAACTCAGTGGCGGCTAGTTGCGTTATGGCACCACCTAAGCTGTGTCCGAGAATGTCTGGTGGCAAGCGGCTGGGGTTTTTTGCTGTATCTTGACTGATTTGGGTCAGCCAATTTCCTAATGCTTGTTTGTTGGCTTCAAATTGGTTAAAACCGGTGCCGCGCGGGTCTCCGTTGGCAATATCGTCTATGAGCGAGTCGGTGCCGCGAAATACTAAAACTGGCGGTTTGTCTGGGGTGGTGGAAATTAAGCCGATCGCGTGAAATCCAGTTCCGGGATCGTCAAAGGTGCGATCGATTTGGTAGCCCGCAGCGCTCAAACCCGTTTGAACTAAAGTTTGAGACTGGGGGTTGTTATCTATGTAAACAATTTGCTTGGCTATAGTTTCGTAAGCGGCGGGGGAGGAAGGCATATTTTTTTATTTCCTGTCGTTTGATGGGGAATTAGTTTTTAAGCTACTTAACTCAGTTTACTATAAACTTAGTTTATTGACCATATTAATTGGTCATTTTTAGTGGCTTTTTAAGGGAAAATTGAGGAGAAGTTTTTTTATACAAAAAAACCATCTCGCTACAAAACCAATGCCTGTTTCGCGCCACCAAAAATACCAATTTTTTTCGCCCTAAAGCTATACAAAATCTACCCGAGTAATATCGCTGGCAACTACGCCTCTGAGAGTTGCAAGAATTTCCCCAGTAATCGGGATACTAATTAAAGCTCCGTCAACACCTTGGGTTACTGTAACTTGAGGAAAAGTTAGACCCCGCGACAGTGTAATTAAATCTTCACCATCTTGAAAATCTAAAATCACATCGGCTCCGCCACCTGATTCCAATACAAAGCGATCGCGCCCCGCGCCGCCAATTAAAAAATCGTTGCCAAACTCGCCGGAAACCAAATCGTTTCCGTCGCCACCCTCGAAATAATCGTTATCTCTGCCGCCGTACAAGAAATCGTCGCCATCACCACCGATGATGCTGTCATTACCTCGATTGCCTCTGAGAGTATCGTTACCGCCGTTGCCGATAACTGTATCCTCTCCAGGGCCCCCCGTAGCAGTATTGTTGCGAGCGTCCCCTAATAAATAATTCGGTTGTAAGGGAGCTAAACCGTATTGCATTTCTCTGATCAACTGCACAAAAGAAAATTCTGGTGCTGTTCTCACACTCTCTGCACCGCCTCTGCTTCTGATTGCTACTGACACATTGGGCAGGGCGAAATTCATCGCACCGATAAACTCGTTAAAATCTGAATCGTTGTTATAAGTAAATTCGGGACTGTTTAATTGTTCTACGGAAATTTGCCTCTGCAAAAAACCCACGGGCGGCGTAGTTAACAAATTTTCAGTTCGATGTTTTGCCAAAACAGTTAAGGGATTAATACTCGGATCTGTAAAACTTTGGATAAATACTTTACCTGGGATAAATGCTTCCCCAAACAAGCTGACGAAATCTCCGCTGACAATGTAGTGAGTGACATTTTTGTTGCCTGCCCTGCTGAGATTTCTCCGAAAAGTGTTGAATGTACTCGCTGATACTCCCGGAGAGTTGAAAGTAAAGATATCGCCGGTCAGAGTTGTGTATTCGGTTGCTACAATTTGAGCGACTGCTCCGCCCCAACTGTGTCCGATGACATCTGGCAATAATTTGTTGGGGTTTTTACCAGTATTTTGACCGATTTCTGTGAGCCAATTTTGGATATTATCTTTGTTCTTTTCAAATTCAGGTAAACCAATGTCCCGCGAGTCGGAAAAGATAGCGTCGCCGTCGATGAAGTCTGTACCTTTAAATACGAGGGCGGGCGGGTTTTCGGGATTGGATGAACCGAACCCGATCGCATAAAAGTTTGTTTCTGGGTCGTCGAATATGCGATCGATATAGTAGCCATTAGTATCCAGGAAACTCGAAACTTCATCTTGCTCGCTCGGCTTTTGATTCAAAAAAACAATTGATTTAGCCAGAGCTTCATAAACAGCAGGCGAGGCACTCATAATATTATATTTTGTGTTTGTTGGTATTTGCGATCGCTCTCTTCTTGAGCTAATTGTCCAATGGCAACCATTATAGCTGACAAGATTTGTATGGTACACTTGATAATATCAACTCAAGAATTAAGTTTTTGCGGTTATGGGTATCATTCGTCAATACATTGCTCCATTCATAGCGGTATTAGTATTTTTTGCGGCTCTGGTAGCAGTCAGTGCTCGCATCTTTTTGCCTGGTGACATGGCTGCCCCCGCACCGATTGAGGAAGCGATCCCCCAAAAGCAAGCGGCAGTAGTGCATCCAATTTTCTTGGGGCTAAATTATTCCGCTTTCCGTGTCCGCTGAGCTGATGTCTGCTCAACTGATACCGGGTTACTGGCTGCGATCAGGATCGGGACTCGATCGAGCAAAACTGGTAAAGTTTATGCACCGGACATACCGAGAGCTTTACCCCGATGGGGAATTGGGACATTTGGCTCAAACTGTCGAGCAGTATTTTTCTAACCAGACGCCGGTTTGGTGGGTAGAGTGCCAGAAAAACAGCCAAGAAGAGGCAGAAATTTTGCCCGTGCTTCCCTCGCAGTATCTCAATCCCCAATCTCAGGCGCAAAATCTCCAATCGGTTGTCGGATGTTTGTGGTTGGGAAATGCGATCGACCAAACCACCGGAGAACGCTATGCTCACATTTTTTTGCTGTACGTAGCACCGGAACATCGCCGTCTAGGAGTCGGTGCAGCTTTAGTTATTCATGCTGAAAATTGGGCGCGGGAAAGAGGTGATCGCCAAATTGGTTTGCAAGTATTTCTGAGCAATCAGCCTGCGGTGAATCTCTATCAAAAATTAGGCTATCAAACTCATTCCCTCTCGATGCTCAAATCCCTTTGAAATATAAATTCTACTGGTTTGGAATCAGGGCTAAAGTCCTGATTCATCCCAATTATGAGGACTGAAGTCCTCACTACCAACTTAAGTAACAGCAGAGATATTCGTTTGTAGTAAGGATTTTAGTCCTGATTCATCCCAATTATGACGACTTCAGTCCTCACTACAAACTTAGGTGACAGCAATTATGAGGACTCAAGTCCTCACTACAAACTTAGGTGACAGCAGAGGTATTTGTTTGTAGTAAGTCATATGTTGCACCATTCTCAATTAGCCTTTTATGAACAGGCTTTTCGGCCTGTTCCACAACAGACAAATTTTCTTGTGGAACAGGCCGAAAAGCCTGTTGCTGACAATGGTGCAATATCTCAGTAGTAAGGTACTGCGCGTGCACCCTACAATTATTGACTGCTGAGTGCTGACTGCTGACTGAGTTGCTTAGGAGCATCCTCTGTGCGGTAAAGTTTTTTTATGAACAATAACGACTACTCCAACGCCCTTGATACTGACACGGAACTGGAAAGCCCTTTGGAGCAAATTTATGACTCCGAACCCCCGCTGCCAGATCCCGAGGAAATGCTGCCTTTGCTGGAATCCCCGCAACCTCAGCACCGGATGATGGCGGCGCGGGCTTTTTGCGAACTGCAGGACGATCGAGCAATTTCGCATTTAATTAATTTATTGAGAGACGGTTGCCCCTTGGTGCGGGTGAGCGCGGCTTATGCGTTGGGGCGAAATCCGAGTCCCGATGCTGTGGAACCGCTGATTCTTCAGCTTAACCGCGACTGGAACGGTTACGTTCGCAAAGGGGTAGTTTGGGCCCTGGGAAATTGCAGGGATCACCGCGCTTTGCCATCTTTAATTGATGCTCTGAAAACTGATATTTCGGCGGTGCGTTTGTGGGCGGCGAGTTCTCTGGGTCAAATGGCAAAAGTTGGTTACTATGTGGTTATTGCGGCGATTCCGCCGTTGATTGAAGCGCTGCGAGGAGATGCTGTGTCTGCTGTGCGAAGTAATTCCGCTTGGGCGATCGGGCAACTGGCCCGCGAATTGCCGAATAATATAGTGTACGCTGGGGCGATCGACGGTTTGATTGAAGCTTTAGAAGAAGATGAAGACATGGGCGTGCGGGAAGATGCTAAATCTTCGCTCTTGCGAGTTGGCGACCCGCGCGGATTGCAGATAATTGAAGATTTAGAAATGGAAGGACTTTTGTGATTTAAGCGCCCCCATTACCAATTACCCACTATTAATTATGCCTTTCATCAGTGCTAAAACAGATTTTGGTTTCAAAAAAATATTTGGTTCGCCCCAGAGCAAAGACATTTTGATTAGCTTCCTCAATGCGATGCTCTATGACGCACAGCCAACCATTGAAGACTTAGAAATTATTGATCCTTACGCCGCGCCGAGCGTTACTGGATTAAAAGACACTTACCTGGATGTTAAAGCCAAAATTACAGGCAACAAAACTGTAATTATCGAAATGCAGGTAATAAATGTAGAAGCTTTTACTAAACGGGTAGTGTACAATGCCGCCAAAACCTACGCAACTCAACTCCGACCCAGGGAAGGATACTCTAAATTAAATCCTCTGATTGCTTTAACAATTACAGATTTTATTCTCTTTGAAAATACAGAAAAATTTCTCACCCATTTTGTATTTAAAGAACTCGAAGAAAACTTCGAGTATTATAACAGAGAAATCGAATTAGTGTTTGTCGAACTTCCCAAGTTTAACAAAGAACTAGAACAAGTCGAAAACCTAATTCAAAGCTGGATTTATTTTATCAAAAATGCTCCCCTCTTCGATGAAATGCCTGAAAAATTTGCATCAATTCCCGAAATTAAAACAGCTTTTTCCATCGCCAGCCGAACTAATTTAACCCTTAAGGAATTAGAGGAAGTGGAAAAGCGGGAAATGTTTTTTGAAGACCAGCGCGGTGCTATTATTAAAAGTCGCAAAGAAGGCATAATTGAGGGGCAAATAGCATTAATCCTGCGTCTACTCGTGCGGCGCACTGGTGAAATTGCGCCGGAAATTCAAGCTCGCATCCAGCAGTTATCTCTCGAACAATTAGAGGATTTAGGAGAAGTCTTGTTAGATTTTACCAGTCAAGAAGATTTGATAGCTTGGCTGGAATCCGTGTCAGGATGAATTTATAAATTTTGCAGTCCTGATACTAAATCCGGCTTTAATACCCCCTTCATTCTTGATTCGCCGCAGGCGGACTGTGTTTGTGTAATAGCGGTTTCAACCGCCGAGTTTCTAATCTAATAAGTCGGGTTCCCGACGCACTATCATGTCATACAGCGGTTGAAAGCTAAACCATCCCATGCGGTGAGATCCTACTTGCTGCTGTGTTAAACGCGCACATTCTGGCTTGATGAGAATTGGTTTTCCTGCTGCTTCGGCCATTAACTGCGCTTGACAAGAACGTTCCATTGCAATAAACCACCAAGCCGCTTCATCTACTGTTTGACCTACTGTTAACAGTCCGTGATTTTGTAAGATAATGGCTTTTTTCTCACCTAAAGTTTTGGCGATGCGTTTAGCTTCTTCGATTTCCAAAACAACTCCGGTGTAATCGTCAAATAAACTTTGGTCTTCATAAAAAGAACAAGCATCTTGAGTCAGCGGGTCAAGCAGGCGACCCAAACTCGACCAACTTTTGCCGTAGGGAGAATGAGCGTGGGCTGCTGCAATTACGTCGGGGCGGGCGCTGTGTACTTGGGAATGAATGGCAAATGCTGCTTCGTTTACGGGTTTATTTCCTTCAACAACTTCGCCTTTGTGGTTGACTAAAATTAGATCGCTGACTCGAATTAAACTAAAGTGCATTCCAAAAGAATTGACCCAGAAATGGTCGAGGTGTTCGGGGTCGCGGACGGTGATGTGTCCGGCAATTCCTTCGCTGAATCCGAAGCGGGCAAATAATCGGAATGCCGCAGCTAAACGTTGTTTGCGGTGGCGGCGTTCTTCTTCAATTGAGTTGAATGTTGGGGGTTGAATGGTGACTTTGGGGATTTTTATTGCAACCATAGATTTGGGAATTTGGCATTGGGAATTGGGCATTGGGCATTGTTGACTGTTGACTGTTAAATGTTAACCGTTAACTAATGACTACTGACTAATGACTACTGACTACTGACTTTATCTTCGCTAAGGCGCAAACCTGCGATGTTTTTGCAGTCGAAGGTGGCGTTATTGCCGGGGTGGCGCTCGATTAATTCGATGATTTGTCCGGCGGGGTTTTGCAGAAACCACTGGGTTAATGAGCCGTAGTCTAGAGGACGCTCTGATAGCGGTTTAAAGTTTTTATTTTGCCATATTTTAGCAGCATTCTGCACGTTTTCGACTCGAAGCGCAACGTGGTGAACTGCTTCTAATCCTCTTTCTTGCTGAAAGCGGTTTTTTTGGTCGCCGGCTGCGTGGGGCGCATCTAATACTACTAAGCCGCCCGCTGGCATTAATAAGGTCATTAAATGCAGCCACAAATCGGAGGGAACATTAATGTTTTCCGCACAAAAGTTGATCGGGAATAAGTCTGGGCCTTCGACTGTTTTGGCACCGCAATGGCGGAAAGATTCGGCGTAGTTTTCGAGTTCGGTGCGGCTAGGGAATGTGAGGACAAAGTGGTCGATCGCAACTTGTTCGTCGTACAGGTGTGTTTCAAACGTCCAGGTTGTTAAAAATTCGGGAGTGATAAATTTGGGGTTGAATTCCAGCAAGCCATTTTTTTCGATGAAAGGTGAGTCAAGATGGCTGTCAAGGTTGCGATCGAACTTTAGGGTTTTTAGATTCAAGTTTTTCATGTATCTCACCCGATGTTAACTCCGCAAAACGGCGAATTTTGTCTACAAGCTGAAGTTGACACACATTTGGTGCGCCTTAATTCAAAAATAACACAAAATTTAATACAGACAAGCCGATCGCAACTCTCAAACCTTTACAGAACAAATATTCCCCAATCTAAAATCTAAAATCGTATCATTTGCCGATCGCGTTCCCGGCCAACCACGCCGTAGTCCAGGCACTTTGGAAGTTGAAACCGCCCGTCACGCCGTCGATATCCAAGATTTCGCCCGCAAAGAAAAGTCCGGGACAGCGGCGGCTTTCCATTGTCTTAAAATCAACTTCTTTGAGGTTGACACCGCCACAGGTGACGAACTCTTCTTTAAATGCGCCTTTTCCTGCAATCTGATATTCGCCTTGAACGAGTTCTTGCAGGAGGCGATCGAGGATTTTGTTAGATAAGTCGGCCCAGCGTTTTTGCTCATCAATGCCGATCGAACTTGTCAAGCGTTCCCAGAGGCGGCGCGGCACCGGAAACGGACAGCTAGAGACAATCAATCGGTGTGACAACTGCGACTTAACTGCTAGCAGTTGCTGCCGCAAAACTTCCGCATTGTACTGGGGAAGCCAATTAATCAGCACAGATGTTTTATAATGGCGATCGTGCAAAAATCTCGCACCCCAAGCCGAAAGTTTGAGTACAGCAGGCCCGCTTAAACCCCAGTGAGTAATTAGCAAAGGCCCGCTTTGTTCTAATTTAGCTCCCGGCAATTTCACCTTAGCATTAGGAACAGAAATTCCGGCTAAATCTTTGATTCTGCTGTCGGAAATATTAAAAGTAAATAGAGAAGGAACGGGCAGTTCTACAGTATTACCTAACTCTTTTGCCCACTTATAACCCGACGGATTGCTGCCTGTAGCGAGAAGAATGCGATCGCACTTAAAACTCTCCCCGGATTTCAATTCAATTTCAAACCTAGGGGCGGTGTCCTCTTGTTCGCCCTCTGCTTTATTCCCGGTTAATTTCTTTACTGAAACGACTGCATCACCAGTGCGAATTTTTACGCCTGCATCCTCAGCAGCCCGGATCAAACAGTTAACAATTGTCGCCGAATCGTCGGTGATCGGAAACATTCGCCCGTCTTCTTCTGTTTTCAACTTCACACCGTGACCGGCAAACCATTCTACAGTATCGCGCGGTTGAAATCGAGTAAAAGCACCGCGCAGAGCTTTCCCTCCTCTGGGGTAATTCTGCACTAAAACACTGGGGTCAAAACAAGCGTGAGTCACATTGCAGCGCCCGCCGCCAGAGATGCGAACTTTTGCCAGGAGTTGCCGGCCAGCTTCTAGTAAAGTGACGCGGGCCTGCGGGTAGGTTTTGGCACAGGTAATTGCACTAAAAAAACCCGCAGCACCGCCGCCGATGACTGTAATTTTGAGGATTCGATCGGACAAATTTTTTCTCGCTTATTCTGGTTCAAAATCGGATTTTGCCGCCCCGCAAGTGGGACAAACCCAATCGTCGGGGATATCTTCAAAGGGTGTACCGGGAGCTATGCCTCCGTCGGGGTCGCCTACTTCTGGATCGTAGACGTAAGCGCAAACCATGCATACGTATTTTTGCATTTGCTTAACTCAATTTTATATTGCAAGCCTATAGATTGTACTTGACAAAGCAACCTAGTGCAATATAGAAATCTTAAATGAGTCGTAAATTTTTTATCCCACCCCAACCCTCCCCTTACCAAGGGGAGGGAGTAAGAAATTCACAAATGATTTAGGATTGCTATATCACTTTCAAAAACTAATGAGACTTTCGGTAATTTCCAAGTCTTTACGAATTAAGT
Organism: Microcoleus sp. AT3-D2; assembly: GCF_036705715.1. NCBI lineage: Bacteria > Bacillati > Cyanobacteriota > Cyanophyceae > Oscillatoriales > Microcoleaceae > Microcoleus > Microcoleus sp. AT3-D2. The sequence goes on from NZ_JAUBVE010000011.1 coordinate 119,843, forward strand.
TTTGCACCATTTTTCAATCTAAAATCTAAAATCTAAAATCGTCAAAGCCTCTAGAACCGCAGTTCTAGAGGCGGGATTTTATTTTTTATTAGTTTGCTGCGATTGAAAGACTAGACTTTCGCTAAAGGCTTAGTCCAAACGCCGTTTTCATCTTCTTCGTACTGCTGGTGAATGGCGTTCCAAGCGGTGTGTTCCGCTTGTATCGAGTCGTTACTTTCGTCAAATGCGGCGTTGTAGGATTCCATAAAGGTTTTTTGAGCTGCTTCCGACAGGTGCGATCGCACTTCGGGAGACAAGTCTGCCGGACTATTGCAGCGACCTTTGACGGCGCGTGGCAGCGTCATTTCGCTAATAGCTATCTCTTCGCCACCTGCACTTTCTAGCAATAGTTGAAATTCGCCCGCACGGTCGGCGGCAACTTCTGCCATCACGAGAAATTCGCCTGCTTCAACGCGGGTTTGATAGATAGTTGCTTTGTCTTCGGGCATTCCCACAGCCACTAAAGCGGAAACAAGACCCGCACCGGCCGAACCTGCGATCGCGCCGCTAGCTGCACCCAACAGTACCGCACCCAGCGGGCCCGCCGAGACTACTGCACCGACAAAGGGAATAAACAGCACGCCGACGCCTGTTAGCAAACCCAAAAAAGAACCGAATAAGGAACCAAAAATCGCCCCGCTTCGCAGACCGCCTAATATCACATCTTTTTTAGTAATAAAGCCGGCAATTTTAGTTTTAGATTGAAAGTTTTTTCCCATTACTGAGATGTGGTCGCGGGAAACTCCGCGATCGAGCAACCGCCGAATTACGCCGTCTAATTGTTCTTCTTCCTTAAATACGGCTGAAACTGTTCGTTCTGCTAAATATTCCTCTGTCATTGTTCCTCCCAGGGCTATTTCATTCTAAACAGCTTCTTCAAAACGTCTAGACCATAGCCCGCGAGCCGTTGTGCCTGTGCCATAT